>NZ_JBFUGA010000001.1:0-148610 GCF_056403155.1 Methylobacterium sp. P3_A11 | reverse complement strand
GAACTACGCTTGGCCGACCGCGCAGATCGCCGTGATGGGTGCCAAGGGCGCCGTGGAGATCATCTTCCGCAGCGAACTGGGCGACCCCGAGAAAATCGCGGCCCGGACCGGGGAGTACGAGGACCGCTTCCTGTCTCCGTTCGTCGCGGCCGAGCGCGGCTACATCGACGAAGTCATCATGCCTCACTCAACCCGGCGCCGGATCGCCCGGGCGCTCGGCATGCTACGCACCAAGAAGATGGAGCAACCCTGGAAGAAGCACGACAACATCCCGCTCTGAACCGGAATCGCCGGCCGGCGGCTTGCCGGCCGGCCTCAGCTGCGGTCGCTGTTCTCGATGACCGCGCAGAGCGTCAGCGGCCCCTTGTCGGGTGAGATCATCGACGAGCACGTGACCCGGGCTCCGCCGAGGTCAACACTGCTGTGGCGCAGCTTCGTCGCGGTCGCCTGGGCGCGATGCGCCGCTTCGGTGATCACCGCAGCGTCAATGCCGGTGACCGCGTGCCCGGCCTGCCCAAACAGGTCGTAATAGCTGTCCGGCGGATTGGCGCCGCGGAACTGCGCACCCAAGGACGACAGGTCGGGGATGCCGCAGGCCAGCGTCAGGGTCATGTCCGAACCGACCGTGAAACTGGCGTAGTCACTGCGGCGCTCGGCGGTCTTGGCCGCTGTCTCAGACGTTACCCTGGCGACCAGGGCATCACACGATTGCGCCCGGGCGGATTCGGCACCGGCCGTCAGGGCGGTCAGGATGAGAATAGGCAGAAGCGCGCGCATCACGGCGATCTAGCGCGAGACCGCCGAAAAACGAGCGGCGCGGCATCGTTCCCCGATCGGATCAGACGGCTTCGCCCCGCCGCTCCAGGTTTCGGCCTTCACCGGCGAGAAGGCGGCGCTTCAGGCGCGCAATCCCCTCACGCTGCAACTCGCTGGGCGGCGAGTGGGCTCCGGCCACATGTTTCAGCATGGCAATCAGCGCGGTCCGCTCGGAAAGCGTCAGTGCGTCGCGCAGCAGCGGCGCCAGCGCGTCGGCGACCTGCGAGAACGGAAGCCGCGCATGCGTGTAGCCCCAGGCGCGCTCGAAAGTGGCCGAGATCCGGTCCACCTCCAGCGGCGTCTCCATGTATTCCAGGATTCGCGTCTTCTCGCTGGCGGTCAGCGTGCTGCCGGTTCGAACGATCTGGATCATCAGGATGACCGCCGCCAGACGCGGGTCGCGCACGCGCTGCAGCGGCGTTCCGACGAGTCCCGCCAAGGTCGAGAGTGCCCGGCGCTGGAGGCCCTTCGTGTCCCGGTCGACCGCCTGGAGACCTTTGACGGTCCCGTGCACCCGCAAGATCCAGAACAGTCCTGCGGCGATGATGGCGATGAGGCCGAGCAGGATCGGCATGAGCGTCCCCTATCGAATCGGTACGGGACCGTCCCATGCACGACATTGTGTGTCAAATCGACGCGCATGCTATTTGTTTGCTGGAAATTTTCTTAATAGCATCCGGATTTTAGGATGAACTGCTTGCGGATGCCACACGTATACTTTCACAGGCGGCATCCGCGCGTCCCGCCCGAGCGCTGGGACCGGGAACGCATCGGGCTCTACTGCTCACGTGGCGGCCGGCGAGTCGGCACCCGGCCCGAGTTCCAGGAAGACGATCTCCGGTGGGACGCCCATTCGCACCGGGATCCGGCTCATCCCGAAGCCGCCGGAGACGATCATGTGGCGACCGTCCTGCACGACGTGTCCGTAGGAATAGTCGTGCCCCTGGACCTTCCGAATCGCCGGCGCGTGGCCGAGCAGCCGGATCTGGCCCCCATGGGTATGCCCGGCCAGCGTCAGGGAAACGCGGTCGGGCACGGCCACGAAGATGTCGGGCTCATGCGCCATCAGGATCACGGGGGCCGTGTCGGTGACCGCCGCAAGGGTCCGCGGCAGGTCGGCCAAGCTAAACGTGTTCCAGGCGTGGAAGAACGGCTGCTGATCCCCTAGTCCGGCCAGCCAGAACGGACGTCCGTCCTTCTGCAGGCGCACGGCCTGGTTCTCCAGCACCGGGATACCCTGCGCCTCCAGAAGGCGGCGGACCGCCGGCACGCCGCGACCGGACCTCTGGACCGCGTCATCGTCCCACCAATCGTGATTGCCCAGGATCGCGTGCGTCCCGAGGGGCGCCTTGAGTTCGGTCATCATCCGGGCGAACTGGCTCAGCGGCAGCTTGCGCCACGCGATCCGCCCGGCCGGATAATCGCCGAGCAACAGGACGAGATCTGGCTCGAGAGCGTTGGTGGCCTCGACGATCTGCGCCACGCGATCGAACGGCATGTACGGCTCGCAGATGTGAAAATCCGCGAGCACCGCCACTCGCAACCGGAGCGCCGGATCCCAGTTCGGCAGGTCGGGCGCGTAGGACGTGACCACCAGCCGGTGCATCGGCTCGATGTCGAAGGCGTAGACGCCCGTTGCGGTGGTGAGGCCTGCACCCGCGACGAGCCCGGTCAGGAATTGCCGTCGGCTCGGCAGGATCAGCATCGCGACAACGCCTGTGGACTCGGGGACTGGCTCCTGTCCCGCTAGGCGGCCAGTCCGGCGAAAGCGGGGCGGGATTTCAAGGCGGCGCTATGACTGTCCGAAACTGCCAGAGGGACCGTGGCCTGTCGCCGCGCGCAGTCTATAAGGCAGTGTCGTGGCCCACGAAGCGATCCGGAACCAGATGTTGAACCGCCCTCTGCGCATCGGCACCCGCGGCTCTCCGATGGCGCTCGCGCAGACCGGCATGGTGCGCGACCGGATCGTGGCGGCCAATCCAGGATTGGAGACCGAGCTGGTGGTTGTCACCACGGTCGCCGACAAGATCCTCGATCGGCCCCTCTCGGAGATCGGCGGAAAGGGCCTCTTCACCAAAGAGCTTGAGCAGGCGCTGTTCGCCGGCGAAGTCGATGTCGCCGTCCATTCGATGAAGGACGTCGAGACATGGCTCCCGGAGGGGCTCGCCATCGCCTGCATCCTCGAGCGCGACGACCCGCGGGACGCGTTCCTGTCGCCGCATGCGGACGGGCTTGCGGGGCTGCCGGCCGGTGCCCGGGTCGGAACGTCTTCGCTGCGTCGCGGTGCGCAGGTGCTGATGCGCCGGCCCGATCTGCGCGTGGTCCCGCTGCGCGGCAACGCCAACACCCGGATGCGCAAGCTTGAGGCCGGCGAGTGCGACGCGACGCTGCTCGCCCTGGCGGGACTCCAGCGGCTCGGACTGGAGGGCATGGCCCGCAGCATCCTCTCCGTTGAGGACATGCTTCCGGCGGTCGCCCAGGGAGCGCTGGGGATCGAGTGCCGCTCGGATGACGCCGCGATCCGCGACCTCCTGGCACCCATCGCCTGCGCCCGTACCACCACAGCGGTCTCGGCCGAGCGGGCGCTTCTCGCCGAATTGGACGGATCCTGTCGGACGCCGATTGCCGCCCTGGCGCAGATCGACGGTGAAACTCTGCGGATCGACGGCCTGCTTTTCCTGCCGGACGGCAGTCGGCATTGGTCGGCGTCCCGGCAGGGTCCGGCGGCCGAAGCGGAACGGATCGGCCGTGAGGCGGGCGCGGCCCTGAAGGCGGCGGCCGGGGACACCTACACCCGCCACCTGCAGTGATTCGTGGCGGTGCGCGACGGCGCCTGATCGCATCTCCGCGAACCGGGCTTCGCACAGGCGGCCTTTAGATCTGCGCCCGCGGGTCGGGCGTTCGCGGCGACAGGCTCGCGAATCGGCTCGAAGGGCGCCGTCCCT
The DNA here is from genome assembly GCF_056403155.1 of Methylobacterium sp. P3_A11. Taxonomy (NCBI): domain Bacteria; kingdom Pseudomonadati; phylum Pseudomonadota; class Alphaproteobacteria; order Hyphomicrobiales; family Methylobacteriaceae; genus Methylobacterium; species Methylobacterium sp. P3_A11. Next base: position 144,849 of record NZ_JBFUGA010000001.1, on the reverse strand, counting down.
GCGCTATCCGCTGTGGGATGTGCAGGAGCGCCTCCCGGAAATACGAAGCGCGGGCCGATTTTGAACGCCTTCGCCCGATCGGCTTCCGTCGACGGCAGCGTCTCAGTTGCGTGGGCGCGCGGTCATCCCGGCCCTAAGCGGCCCGCACCGTTGCGTGGAAGCGGCCGACTTCTGCGGTCAGGGCGTGGGATTGCCGCGACAGCTCGGCGGCGGCGCCGAGAACCTGGCTGGCCGCGGCTCCGGTCTCCTCCGCCGCGCCGGCGACGCCGGAGATGTTGCTCGTCACCTCGCCGGCGCCGAGGGCCGCCTGCGCGACGTTGCGGACGATCTCCTGGGTGGCCGCGCCCTGCTGCTCCACCGCGGCGGCGATCGAGGTCGCCACGCCGCTGATCTCCCGGATCCGCTCGGTGATGCCGCCGATCGCGGTCACCGCCTGCCCGGTCGAGGCCTGGATCTGGGCGATCTGGCCGGAGATCTCCTGGGTCGCCTTCGCGGTCTGCTCGGCCAGGGCCTTSACCTCGGCGGCCACGACCGCAAARCCCTTGCCSGCGGCGCCGGCGCGSGCCGCCTCGATGGTGGCGTTGAGGGCCAGCAGGTTCGTCTGGCCGGCGATGKTCGAGATCAGGCCGACSACGTCGCCGATCCGCGAGACGGMGGCGCTCAGCTCCTGCACGCGGGCGCTGGTCTGATCGGCGTCRGAGACGGCGCGCTGGGCCAGATGCGCGGAGCCGTCCACCTGCCGGCCGATCTCCTGGACGGAGGARCCGAGCTGCTCGGCSGCYRCCGCCACGGTATTGACGTTGGAGGCGGCTTCCTCGGCGGCGGCCGCCACCGTGGTCGACTGGCTCGACGTCTCGGACGCCGTGGCCGACATGGCCCGGGCGGTCGCCTGGAGTTCGGTCGCCGACGATGAGACCCGCCCGACGATCCCGCCGACGGCGCGGTCGAAGCTGTCGGCCAGTTCGACCATGGTCCGGCGTCGTTCGGCCGCGGCGGCCGCATCGGCGATCCGCTTCATCTCGGCTTCCTCTGCGGCCTTCTTGGCGACCATGGCCTTGATGCCGTCGACGGCGCGGCCAACCGCACCGATTTCGTCGCCGCGCTGCGCTTCCTGGATTTCGGCTTCGATCTCGCCCCGAGCCATCCTTTGGAGCACCGCGACAAGCCGAGCCAGAGGCCGCGTCAACATCGCGAAGACCAGGAAGGCCAGAAGCGCGGCGATGACGACGCTCGCGATGCTGCCGAGGAAGCTCGCGAGATAGGCCGCGCTGAACGAACGCGCCTGCTCGGCGCTGCGGGCGGTGAGAAGATCCCGTTCTGCTGTTTCGGTCTCGGCGATCTGCGCGCGTAAGGCGTCCATGGACGCCTTTCCGGCTCCGCTGGCCTCGAATCGGCGCGCCTGGTCGAGGTTGCCCTCCGCGACGAGGGCAATTGCTTTCGCGGCGATCTCCTTCGACCAAGTTTCCGCGGAGTGGTTCACGGCCTCCAGACGACCTTGTTGAGCGCCGTTATCCGCGGTGAGCGTCTTTGCGGCCTCCAGGGCGATTTTGTAGGCGGTCTGCCCGCTGCGGAACGGGTCGAGAAACTTCGGGTCGCCGGAGATCAGGTAACCGCGCAGGCCGGTTTCCTGGTTGACCATCGACCGCGCCAAGCCATCGAGGGCGGAGATGACCTTGTAAGAATGCTCGGTTTGGTAATTCACGTGCTGGATCGACGCGAGATGCGTGTATCCGATTGCGCTTATGCCGATGGTGACTGCAGCCAGCGTGCCGAAGGCAGTCGAAAGTTTCGTGACGATACGGACATCGTTGAGCGAGCGCATGGAATAGTCCTGACGTCAGTCTTCTTTTGGGTAAATTTTGAAATCGCAAATTTATTAATCGATGCTGTGTAAATTTTCCATTACTTTCCGCGTTAAATCTAAATATCGCCCCGACGTGAGCGATATAAAATTGTGATGCCGGTACGACGTCTGTTTTGGATCAATCAGATCGTTTTTAGGCGATCAAAAATCTGATCAATACCAATATGAATACCAGGTCCGCACTTAATATTTCTCGATGGCAGGAAGCAAGTTTGTTTCTACGGTTCGGAATGACTCAAAAACATCGAGCCCGACTGGCGCACGATCTGGCCGATGAAGATCTCGCTGTGCGGCCCAGTGCGTGGGATTTCCGGTCCCCAGGGGGGGCAGGCGGTGCGGAGCGCGAGCGCCGCCGCCCGCGCACGCCTGTCGCGCGTCGCAAGCGCTTCGGAACAGTCGGAGCGGGGGCCGACGCCGATGGGGCAAGTCAGATTCGATTGGGAAGCAGGGCTGAAGTGACGCGCAGATGGCCCGCGCGACCCAAACCGAGGGGGTCAGGCGTCCAGCGCCTCGATCACGAGGTTGCCGTTGGTGTAGACGCAGATCTCAGCCGCGATCGCCATGGCCCGCCGCACGATCGCCTCGGCGTCGAGGTCGCCGTCCTCGAGGGCGCGGGCGGCGGCCAGGGCGTAGTTTCCACCCGAGCCGATTGCCATGACCCCGCTCTCGGGCTCCAGCACGTCCCCCGAGCCAGATAGGAGCAGGCTGACCTCACGATCGGCGACGAGCATCATCGCCTCGAGCCGGCGCAGATAGCGATCCGTCCGCCAGTCCTTGGTGAGTTCGACGCAGGCCCGTGTGAGCTGGCCTGGATACTGCTCCAGCTTGGCTTCGAGACGCTCGAACAAGGTGAAGGCGTCGGCCGTCGCGCCCGCGAAACCGCCGATCACCGAACCCTTGGCGAGACGGCGGACCTTGCGGGCATTCCCCTTCACGATGGTCTGGCCGAGGCTGACCTGACCGTCGCCACCGATCACGACCCGGCCGCCCTTGCGCACCATCAGGATCGTCGTCGCGTGCATCTGTGGGGGCGTGCCCCGGTCGTCGTACCTGAATGCGTCCTGGCTCAAGATTCGGCTCCGCTCTCGACCGCGCCGAGATGGGGAGCCTCGCCGGCCGAGTCCAGCGCGACCGTGGAGACGGCGGACACCCGCTATTCCGCGACCGCCTCTGTGGTCCGCACGGGTCCCGCATCCTGCAGGATCGACTGTGCCGCCGCCTCCGCCAGGAGGGCATAGCCGCGATCCGCCATGTGCAGGCCGTCGGAGGCGAAGAGCTGCTTCGTGGTCAGCCTGCCCTCGCGCACCCACCCGTGCATGAGGTCGGCTCGGCGAATCACCGGGACATCGAGTTCTTCGCCGATGCTGCGCACCGCATCGAGGAAACGGGAGGCGCCCGGCGTGGCCTCCAGCTTCGGGCACCATTGCGGTTCCATCAGCACCACATCGATGCCGGCCTCCCGGATCCGCCGGATCGCCGCGACCGTGACGTCGCGGAAATGATCGATCGCCACTCCACGCAGCGGATCGTTGCTGCCGGTCTGCCAGATCACGAGTTGGGGCTCGGCTGCGATGACGTCACGGTCGAGCCGCGCCAGCATGTCGTCCACGTGCTCGCCGCCGATGCCGCGATTGACGACCGCCACATCCATCCCGTGCAGCCGCTTGCGCAGGTCCATCTGAAGGCGGGCGGGATAGGTGTTGGCCGGGCTCGATGCGCCGACGCCTTCCGTGGAGGACGAGCCGAAGGCCACGATCTTCAAGGGTGCGCCGATGGCGATCTGCCGGGCAACATGCGGCAGATCCGGGCTCGTGCCGAGGTCGAGGCCCAGCATGTCCAGCGATTCGGGCAGGAGGTCCGCGTAGGCGAGGACCGCCGTCGGCAGGACCAGCAGCGCCCCGAGCAGCCCGAGGCGGCGCAGCATCGTGCGGGCGGGGCGCTTGGCGACGGCAGTGTTCGGCGACTGGGACACGGGACGGACGGCTCCAGATCTCGTGAACGAGAGATACAATCTGACACACGGCCCTGAAAAGAGCGGTTCCGTGCCGCGTTTGAAAAGAAAGTGAATTCGTAACACAAAATTAGGCGCCAATGCGGTGGCGGGGCTGGCGCTGATGTCCGGGGCGGATGTGCATGGCTGCAGCGTGCCGCTCGGACCCGCCATATCGCGATCCAGCCATTCCGCGGCGTCGGGAGCCTCACGCGGCACGAACCATGCGACCGGGATACCGCGGACCTCCGGAGGGCGGCGGGGACCGTGGTCGGGGCCTGCGGGCGCGCGCCCCCCGACCGGCTGCGGGCCTCGGTGAACCGTCCCATGGTCGGCCGCTTGCGCATCGCGATCCTCACGCACTCGACCAATCCGCGCGGTGGCGTGGTGCACGCCCTGGCTCTCGGAGAGGCCCTGTGCGGCCTCGGGCACGAGGCGGTCGTCCATGCCCCCGACCCGACCGGGCGCGGCTTCTTCCGGGCGGCGCGCTGTCCAGTGATCTCTGTCGCGGCCAAACCGGTGGCGGGACCGGCCTCCGCGCTGGTCGGCACCCGCATCGCCGACTACCTCGCGCATTTCTCGACCCCGGCGGCCTGCGACTTCGACGTCTTCCACGCCCATTGCCGGATCAGCGGCAACGCGCTCGCGACCCTGACCCGGCGCCGCCTGATCCCGGGCTTCGTGCGGACCGTCCACTACATCGACACCTTCGCCGACCCGCAATTGGCGCATTGGGAGGAGCGGGCGATCGTCGATGCCGGGCGCCTGCTCTGCGTGAGCCGGACCTGGGCCGCGACTCTGGCGGCCGAATACGGTGCCCGGGCCGACATCGTCGGCAACGGCGTGGACGGGACGACCTATACGCCCGATCCCGGACCGGAGGACGATGGACTCCGCCGGCGTCTCGGCCTCGGCGGCGGCCCGGTCTTCCTCAGCGTCGGCGGCTTCGAGCCACGCAAGAACACGCTCGCGATCATCGAGGCCTTCGCGATCCTACGACGGGCCTGTCCCGCCGCGCAGCTCGTCGTGGCCGGCGGCCCCACGCTGCTCGAGCAGGCCGGCTACGCCGCCCGATGTGCCGCGGCCCTCGAACGCGCGGGGCTCGAAGTCGGACCCGGCAGGCCGGTGATCCGCACCGGCCCCGTGGCGCAGGAGGACATGCCGGGCCTCTACCGGATCGCCGACACCCTCGTCCTGCCTTCGCTCATGGAGGCCTACGGCCTGTGCGTGCTAGAGGCCATGGCCTGCGGCACCCCGGTCATCGTCCCCGCCCGGCCGCCGTTCACCGAATATCTCGCCCCCGGCGAGGCCCTGTCGGTGAACCCGGAGGACACGGACGCCATCGCGGCGGCCATGCGGGTCAGCCTGGAGCCGGGTCGGCGGGGCCGTCTGCGCAATGCTGGTCGCGAGGTCGCCCGCGCCCATGTCTGGGAAGCCTGCGCGGCGCGTCACCTGCCGACCTATGCCGAGCTCGTCCCCGGGACGCCGCTGCTCGTGCCGGCTGCCACCGGTGCGGCGGCCTGGAACACGCTGCGGATCCCTGGCGAGGCCTGAGATGCGACCCCCATCCGCAGGCCGGACGGCTGTCGCGGCTCCCGCCGATTGCCGGATTTCGAAGGATCTTCCGACGGCGCGGATCGTTGCGGTTCCGGACGGCACAGCCAGACGCCCCTTGCGGTGAACAGCGTCCGGGCGTGAGTCCCGGCGCCGGGATGTTCGAGCCGGCCGATGGCGGGGAGGCAGACTCGGGCGATGATCACGCGCATCGCGGCGGCCCTCGTTCTGGCGGTGTCACCGGCGGCGGCGCAGACGCGCCCGTCAAGCACGGCCATGACCTGCCAGCAGACGATGCGTCTGGTCCAGATGCGGGGTGCCCTGGTTCTCGGGACCGGCGGCATGACCTATGACCGCTTCGTCCGCGACCGCTCGTTCTGCGAACCCACCGAGGTCGCCAAGCGCGCGTTCAGGCCGACCCGAGACAACCCGAACTGCCTGATCGGCTACACGTGTTACGAGCCGGGTGCCGGCGACTGGTTCGGGGCGGATTTCTAGACCGCTGAAGCGTCGACCTGCCAGCGCTTCAGCAGGCTGAACGGTTTCGCCGGACCGAGCGCCGCTCCGCTGCAAGACTAGCGCGCATCTGGCCCCGTCCGGCCGGATTCGAGGCCCACGATGACCCGGCGATCGCCGGTCCGACGGGTGAAGCCCGTTGCGTCGAGGTGTTCGAGGAGCGGAATCGAGAACTTCCGCGAGATTCCGAGCGCCGCGCCGGCCTCCCGGGCCAGGAAGCCGGTCTCGGGGGTCCCGGCCTCGGGAAAGGCTTCGACGAGGCGGCTCTTCGCGCCGGCCACCGCGTCCCGGTGGAACAGCACGGCCCGGCGCTGAACCCGGTCGACGGCGCGGATCACCGTGCCGGCTCCTACCAAGTAGGTGAGCGCCTCGCGGCGCCGGACGTCCCGGCCGACGGCCTCGGGTTCGTCGGGTGGATTGAGGCCGGCCCGGCGAAACACCTGCTCCAGCCGGCGGGCGGCCTCGCTCTCGTTACGGGCCGGATCGAAATCGGTGCGGCGCCACAGGGTGCCGGCCTGGACGACGGCGCCCGCCATCGCGAGGTCCCGCAGGACCGCGCCCGTCACCGCCTCGGGAATCGCGAGCGTCCGGGCTAAGCGCTCCAGGGCGATGCCGTGCTCCATCGGGTGATCACGATGGTGATGCGACAGGCTGGCGAGGGTGCCGGCGCGCAGGGCGTCGAAAGCCGGAGCCCCGATCTGGCGGTCGCCGACCGTGCGGGCGCCGGACGCGGACAGCAACGGCTGCACCCGGTCCGGCGCCAGGCCGGCAAGCCGGGCGAGTTCGAGCAGCTGCGCTCCCGCAGCTCCCAACTGCCCCAGGCGCACCGCGATCACCTCCGCCGGCCGCCCCGCTGCGAGGGCGGCGAGATCGGCCATGACCCGTGGTTCGTGGCGCCGCCGGCGGCGGCTCGCCGGATCGAGGATGCGCCCACCCGCCACGGTGGCCGGCGGCGAGTCGAGCCGCAGCACGAAGGGCTCCCGCGCCGGCACCGCCACCGGCTCCGCGAGATGCAATTGAGCCTGCGTGCTCGCCCCGGGCTCCAGTGCCTCGCGGTCGAGCAGGCGCAGACGGGCCTCGACCTCGGTGGTCCCGAACAGCAGGCGACAGCCTGTGCCCCCCGCCAGAGCGGCCGCGGCGCTCGCGGCCGCGGTGATCGACACGTCGAGCCAGGCGCTGGGAGCCAGGAGGCCGGGCAGCGACAGCGCCTGCCCACGGGCGATCTCGTCGACCCCGATGCCGCGCAGGGCGACTGCCGTGCGGCGGCCGGGCGCAGCCTGCTCCACGGGCCGACCATGGATCTGGAGGCTTCGCACGACGGCCGTGCGCCCACCGGGGACGATCTCCACGGTATCGCCGACGGCGAGCGGCCCGCGTCGCAGCGTGCCCGTGACCACGGTCCCGAACCCGGAACGGGAGAAGACCCGGTCGACAGGCAGGTACGGGAAGCCGTCATCCCCGCCCGGTTCCGCATCCTCCAGCAGCGCCGAGAGCGCCGCCGCGAGTTCGGTGAGGCCGGCGCCCGTGACCGTCGACGTGGCGATGACCGGGCTGGCCTGGATCCCGGCCCGGGACGCGGCGGCGGCGATCTCCGCCGCCCGCGCCGCGACCGTCTCGGGAGCCGCCAGATCCGCCTTGGTCAGCGCGAGCACGCCGCGGCGCACGCCGATGAGCCGGGCGATCTCGAGATGCTCCACGGTCTGCGGCTTGATGCCCTCCTGTGCGTCCACCGCCAGCAGCACCGCCCGCATCCCGGTCGCACCGGACACCATAGCGCGGACGAAGCGTTCGTGGCCTGGCAGGTCCACGAGGTCGATCTCGCCCCGCTCGGATGTCAGCAGCGCGAAGCCCGGTACGATGGACACGCCGCGGGCGCGTTCCTCCTTCAGTCGGTCGGTCTCGATGCCCGTGAGCGCACGCACCAGCGCGGTCTTGCCGTGATCGACGTGCCCGATCACGCCAACGAGGAGTGTTTTCAAAACAGTCACCGACCGGACCATCTCCACGATGCCGCCGTCCACCCGGGGCGCACCGCTCGCTCGGAAGGGGGATCCGCCGCACCGGCGCTGCAGCGCGCCGTGAGCCGCCAGACGGTCGGAGCCGGGGCGAGCGAGGCAGAAGGATTGTGGACAACTTGTCTTGCCACGCCGTGCCGTTTTGGGAAAGCGCGATTTTAACGCAGTGCAGCATCCCTCGGATGAAGCCGACCGCTCTGTCTCGGCTTGACGCCGCAGGCGCCGCCGCCTTTGCTGAATGCGGTGCGTCGGACGGTCACGCCCCGATGCCGCTCCCGCGTGGCTCGATGCGACCGAAGAAGATGCCTGCATCGTTGGGCGAGGCAGGTCACGAAGAGGAGCATATGAGCGACACCGAAAGCCATGCCGCTGCTGAACCCCGCGAGGTCGAGTTGAAGCTCGATTGCGCCGGTCCGGACCTGACAGCGCTCGCGTCCCATCCACGACTGGAGCACGCATCCGCGAACGAGCCGGAACTGCTGGTCACGACCTACTACGACACGCCCGACCGTGCCCTTCGGGAGGCGGGCCTGACGCTGCGCGTCCGCGCCAAGGGCGGCCGGTACATCCAGACCGTGAAGGCAGGGGGCGCCGGGGTCGGCCTGTTCGATCGGGCGGAGTGGGAGACCGAGATTGCCGGGGAGGCACCCGATCCCGCGGCCTGGGCCGACACGGCGGCCGAGGCGGTCTTGCAAAAGGCCGATGCGACGCCGGAGCGGCTGTTCGCCACCGTGGTGATGCGGCGTGAGATCCCGGTGGAGCAGGGCGACTCGCGCGTGCTGGTGACGCTGGACGAGGGCCGCGTGGAAACGCCCGCCGGCGAGGCGCCGCTCTGCGAAGTCGAACTGGAACTCAAGGACGGCAACCCCGCCGACCTGTTCGTACTTGCCCAGTCTCTTGCCGAGACCGTGCCGCTGCGCCTCGGGGTCAAGGCCAAGAGCGCCGTCGGTTACGCCCTGCTCGAAGGCCGTGCGCCGGCGGTGGTGAAGGCCGAGCCGGTGGCATTGCCCGACGGGGCGACCGCCGGAGACGTCTTCCGCTGCGTGGCGCGCGCCTGCCTGCGCCACATGCGACTCAACGAGACCGCGTTCCTGGAAGGCGGTCGCCCGGCCGAAGCCTTGCACCAGATCCGCGTCTCCCTGCGACGTCTGCGCTCGGCGCTGTCGCTGTTCGCACCCATGCTGGGGGGCGATACCCGGGCCGCAGGCTTCAACGACGAGATCAAGCGGGTGACCGAACCCTTCGGCCATGCCCGCAACCTCGACGTGTTCCTCAGCGACACGTTGCCGAATCTCGCGAAGGACCGTCCCGACGAACCGGGCCTGGAGGCGTTGGGCAAGCGGGCGGAGGCGGAGCGTGCCGTCGCCTACGAGGCCGTGCAGGCAACCCTGGAGAGTCCCCAGTGGCGCGGGCTCATCATCGACTTCGCCGGCTGGATCGAGACGGGGGATTGGGCGGCGCAGCCTGATGCCGCCGTCGATGGGCGCCACTTCGCCGCGCAGGTGCTCGACACGGCGCGCCAGCGGCTGAAGAAGCGCGGGCGCGGCCTCAAGCATCTCGATGCGCATACCCGCCATCGGGCGCGGATCGCCGCCAAGAAACTCCGCTACGGCGCGGAATTCTTCGCAGGGCTTTACCGGAAGAAGAAGGCGCTGCGCCGGCAGGACAAGTTCGGGGCCGCGCTGTCGGACCTCCAGGACCATCTCGGGGCGCTCAACGACCTGGAGACGGCCCGCGCGATGACCGAAAGCCTGTCCGGGCCGCCGATGCCGGGGCCGGACGCCCCCGGCGCACAGAAGTTGCTCGAGGCCGCGGCCGACGCCCGGTCCGAACTCCTCGACGTGAAGCCGTTCTGGCGCTGATGCGCGACGCGCCGCCATGCCGGCCCGAAACCGGGGCGGCATGGCGGCATTCACCGGACCTTGCGCCCGGGCGCCGGCAGGGCGCGCGTATGAGGTACCCCGACAGGGTCGAACTGCTGGTGGCGGTCTTCCCCGCCGATGCCTCGTCCGTGGGGTCATCCAAGACGAGGGTCTCAACGCCGGACTGACCGCGGCATCCCGCGGCGTCGTGATGGCGTGCGTTCCAGCAGCCATCGTCGAAGGTGCGGATGCGCTCGTCATGGGCGAAGCCTGCGCCCGGGCCACGCGCATCGTCTCCGACGGGATGAATGTCGACCGGCAGATCAGAGTATTCGACGCTGCGCGGAGGTCGGTAGACAGGAACGCGCCGCGACCCCGGCGGTCAGGGTCCATCGGGCGGCCGAAACCGCCGCCGGTACGAAGCGCGGGCCTGGGGGGCGCCCGAACTTCGCTCCGGCGGCGTGACGACGGACGCGGACCCGGCTGAGGGGGGATCGTCGGAGCCGCGTTCCATCGGTCGCGCATCAAGACGCGGACGGCACACAAAGTCGCACGCTCATGTTGCCGAAGGATGTCTGGCTGACGGGGCCGCGTGGGGTTAAGGCCCTTCGCGAAGGGACGGGTTCCCTCCGCGCCAGCCTCTGCTATCCCTGGTGTCTCCGCAGCCCCCGATCCCTCGGCCGATCCTCCGGAATGAGCCTCCTGCGCGACCTTTTCGGCCATGTCGGCCGTACCGTGACGGCCTATGCCGGCGACAAGGCTCTGATGCTGGCGGCGGTTTCGTCCGCCGCGAACGTCATCGTGGCGGATGGCGAGGTCGCCGGCCCGGAATTCGACGTGGCCCTGCACGGCCTGAAGGCCGACCCGGTCCTGATGAAGGGCTACGACGCGCTGATGCTCGAGACCGAACTCTACGAGGGTATCGCCCGGGCGCGCACCCGGCTGGGCCGGGCCGAGAACCTGCGCCACGTCGCGGCGGTCGCCGAGCGGCCGCAGAGCCAGCGGGAGAACGTCTTCCTGATCGCCGCGGACGTCGCCGATCAGGACGGGATCAGCAATATCGAGGCGAGCGCCCTCGGCGAGATCGCCGTCGCCCTCCGGGTCGACGCGATCGGGCTGCTTCGCGCCAATCCGGTGCGGCGTCCGCTCACCTGACAGGCCGGATTGGCATCGCCGTTGCTCGCCCGAGGGGACCCGCCGGCTTGGCGGCCCCCTCCCAACAGACCCCGTCGCACGGCGCTCCGCCGTCAGAGGAACCGGCATGGCCGAGATGAACCTGAGCAAGAACCACAACCTTCGCGCGAACGCGGCGCGGCTCTGGGCGACGATCCTGGAAACCGCGGCCTTCGGCGGCACGCCGGCCGGCGGCATCAACCGCCTGACGCTCTCGGCCGAGGACGGCCGGGTGCGCGACTGGTTCCGCGATGCCTGCGAGGCCGCCGGCTTGACCGTCTCGGTGGACGCCCTCGGCACCCAGTACGCCCTCCGGCCGGGCCGCGACATGAGCCGCAAGCCGGTCGCCTTCGGTTCGCACCTTGATACCCAGCCGACGGGCGGCAAGTTCGATGGCGTCCTCGGCGTCCTGGCCGGCCTGGAGGTGATGCGCAGCCTGAACGACGCCGGTCTCGAGACCGAGGCGCCACTGATGGTGGTCAATTGGACCAACGAGGAGGGCTCGCGCTTCGCCCCTGCCATGATGGCCTCGGCGGCCTATGCCGGGGAGTTCACGACGGATGAGATCCTGGCCAAGCGTGACGCTGTCGGCACCACGGTGGCCGAGGCCCTCGACGCCATCGGCTACCGCGGGGTCGAGGCCGTGGGCACCCGGGAGATCGGCGCCTTCGTCGAGCTGCACATCGAGCAGGGGCCGATCCTGGAAGCCGAGGGCAAGACGATCGGCGTGGTCGAGGGCGGCCAGGGCATCATGTGGTTCGACGGCGTGATCACCGGCTTCGAGAGCCATGCCGGCACCACGCCCATGCCGCGCCGCCGGGATGCGCTGCTCGCGCTCTCCGAGTTCGCGCTCGCGGCCGAGCGGATCGCCCTGGCGCATGCGCCCTCCGCGGTGGCCACGATCGGCGAGGCCGCGATCCTGGCGCCATCGCGCAATGTCGTGCCGGGCCGGGTCGCCTTCACGGTGGACGTACGCGACCCGCGTTCCGCGACCCTCGACGCGATGGAGGCGGCCCTGCGCGAGGCGGCCGTCGAGATCGCCGGCCGTCGCCGGCTGGAGATCGCCCTCAACCGGATCTGGCGGAAGGAGCCGGTCCCGTTCGATCCCGCCATCGTGGCGGCGATCGACGCGGCCGCCGAGAGCCTGGGGCATGCGCGGCGCCGGATCATCTCGGGCGCGGGGCACGATGCCTGCAACCTCGCCGGGAAGGTCCCCGCCGCCATGATCTTCGTCCCCTGCAAGGACGGGATCAGCCACAACGAGGCGGAATCCGCCACGCAGGCCGACTGCGCGGCCGGTGCCGACGTCCTGTTGCAGACGGTGCTGAGCCTCGCCGATGCGCCCCTGCCGGAGGGCGCCGGTCCGTCGCAGGCGTGACCGCTTACCGATGGTCCCGCTCCGCCGCGCGCGGGGCGGTGGCGGGATGCCCCGTCCGGAGGTGTACCGGGGCGGAAAATCCCGTAAGGACCGGTCCATGAGCGCGCGATCGTACCGCGACGCCAAGGGCCGGCCGCTCGTCGCGGTGACGGGCATCGGCGTCGTCTCCTCCCTCGGCCAGGGACAGGCGGATACCTGGACGGCCATGACCGCGGGCCGGTCGGGCATCCATGCCATCGCGCGCTTCCCCACCGACGGCCTGCGCACGCGGATCGCCGGGACGGTCGACTTCCTCGACACTGATCCGCTCGTGGCGCCGCTCCTGTCGGAACGGTTCGCCGCGGTCGCGGCCGAGGAGGCGGTCGCCCAGGCGGGGATCGGCACGCGCGGGGATTTCCCGGGGGCGCTGTTCATCGCAGTCCCGCCGGTGGAGATGGAGTGGCCCCAGCGGCAGGCCCTGGCCGCGGCTGCGGGCGGCGACGGTCCGGTCGACTATGCCGGTCTGCTCCGGGCTGCGGCGACGCGCCGTTTCGATTCCTGGCACGACCTGTTCATCTTCGGCACCGTCGCCGACCGCATCGCCGACCGATTCGGCACCAAGGGCTCGCCGATCTCCCTCTCCACCGCCTGCTCCTCGGGGGCCACCGCCATCCAGCTCGGCGTCGAGGCGATCCGGCGCGGGGAGACCGCGGCGGCGCTGTGCATCGGCACCGACGGGTCGGTGAATCCGGAATCGCTGATTCGCTTCTCGCTACTTTCGGCGCTCTCGACCCGCAACGACGATCCGGAGGCGGCCTCGAAGCCGTTCTCGAAGGATCGGGACGGCTTCGTGATGGGCGAGGGCGCGGCGGCCCTGGTCCTCGAAGATATGGGCTCCGCCATCGCCCGGGGGGCCGCAATTCTCGGCTACGTCCTCGGCTGCGGCGAGAAGGGCGACGGCTTCCATCGCACCCGCTCCAGCCCGGATGGCGCCCCGATCATCGCGGCGATCCGCGCGAGCCTGGAGGATGCCGGGCTCGGGACCGAGGCGATCGACACCGTCAACGCCCACGGTACCTCGACGCCGGAGAACGACAGGATGGAGGCCCTGGGGCTCGGCGCCGTGTTCGGCGACCGCGCGGCCACCCTGCCGGTGACCTCCATCAAGTCGATGATCGGTCACACCCTCACCGCCGCCGGCGCCATCGAGGCGGCGGTCTCGGTGCTGACGATCCGCCACGGCCGCATCCCGCCGACCATCAACCACCGGGTGCCAGACCCGACCATCGCACTCGACGTGGTCGAAACGGCCCGCGAACTGCCGGTACGGACCGTGCTGTCGAACTCGTTCGGGTTCGGAGGCCAGAACACCTGTCTGGTCTTCGGCGCGGAACCCGCATGAGCGCCGCGGCCGAATCCCGCCGGGTCCTCGTCACCGGCGGCGCGTCCGGGATCGGCGCCGCCATCGTCCACGGCCTTGCCCAGGCCGGATGGAACGTCGACTTCACCTATCGCGCGTCGGGCGACGCCGCGCAGACGCTGCTGGAGACATTGCGCGCGGCCTATCCGGACCGCGCCTTCACGGCCCACGCCCTGGATCTTGCCGACAAGGCGGCGCTGGAGCGCTTCTGCGAATCCGCGGAGGCGACGGGCTATTACGGCCTGGTGCACAATGCCGGCCAGTCATGCGATGCGCTCGCCGCGATGCTCGACCAGGAGCGGGCCGAAGCCGCCATGCAGGTCAACTTCTTCTCGCTGACGCGCCTCGCCAAGGCGCTCCTGCGGGAGATGACCCGGTCGCGCGCGGGCCGAATCGTGGCGATCGGGTCGGTCGCCGCCCTGCGCGCCAATGCCGGCAACGCCGCCTACGCGGCGACCAAGGGCGCCCTGATCGCGTATTGCCGCACCCTGGCGATCGAGACGGCCAAACGCGGGGTCACCGTCAACGTGATCGCGCCGGGCTTCGTCGACACGGCCATGATGGCGCGTTACGCCGCCTATCGGGACGGGATGGAGCGCCAGATCCCCGCCGGCCGGTTCGCGCGACCGGAGGATGTCGCGGCGCTCGCAACCTTCCTGATGGGCACGGGGGCTTCCTACATCACGGGGACCGTGCTGCCCGTCGACGGCGGCCTGACCGCGATGATGGGCATCCACCGGTCCTGACCGGTGCCGCCGAACCCGATGACCTTGCCGATGCGCCCGAGCTTCGCCCTCCTCATCGTCCTCAGCGGCGCGGCTCTGATCGCCCCGGGGCGCGCCTGGGCCGAGCCGGAGGCCTACCGGATCTCCGGGCTGCCGCCCGGCGAGCCCCTGAGCATCCGGGCGGAGCCGGATCCGGCCGCCGAGCAGATCGGGGAGATCCGCGCCCGCGCCCTTGTCTTCGGCTGCACCAACGAGACGCCGAGCCGCACCACGTGGTGCCGGGTGAAGGCCGGACGTGTCCTGGGCTGGGCGCGGCGGCGATATCTGGCGCCGGAGCGATGAGAGACAGGATGCGAGCCCTCCAACTGTTCGGCGACCGCGATCTGCGCCTGACCGAGATCGAGGCGCCGCCCGCGCCGGGTCCGGGCGAGGTGCAGGTCCGCATCCGCGCCGTCGGCCTCAACTTCATCGACGTCTGGGGCTTTCGCGGGATGGCCTTCGCCAAGCGAAAGATGCCGCTCATCGTCGGGGCCGAGGCGGCCGGGCGCGTCGAGTCGGTGGGGGAGGGCGTCACGACCGTCGCGGTGGGCGAACGGGTCGTGCCGTACGGGGCGATGACCTGCGGCCAGTGCAGGGCCTGCCGCGAGGGCCGGGACAATCTCTGCGAGGACGTTTCCGGCGTGATGGGCTTCCACCTCGACGGCTTCGCCCGGGAACTGGTGACGCTGCCCGCGCGCCTCGTCGTCAAGGTGCCGGACGGCGTCAGCGACACCGATGCGGCCTGCGCCGGCATCGCCTTCGGCACCGTCCAACACATGCTGTTCGACAACGCCCGCCTGGAGCCCGGCGAGAGCGTGCTGGTCCATGCCGGCGGCTCCGGCATCGGCACGGCGGCGATCCGCATGGCCAAGGCGATCGGCTGCACGGTCTACGCCACCGTCGGCGACGACGAGAAGGGCCGCAAGGCCGCCGAACTCGGCGCCGACCACGTCATCAACTATCGCACCGAGCGGTTCGAGGGCGAGGTCCGCCGCCTGACGAAGCGCAAGGGCGTCGACGTTGTGTTCGAGCATGTCGGCGCCGACACGTGGAACGGGTCCCTGCTCTGTCTCAAGCGCGGCGGCCGCCTCGTGACCTGCGGGTCGACCTCGGGCGTCTCGGCCACCATGAATCTGATGCAGCTCTTCCAGCAGCAATACCGAATCACCGGCTCGTTCGGCTGCTCGCTCGCCAATATCGGTCAGTCGCTTGCCAAGATGGCGTCCGGCATTCGGCCCGTAGTCGACACAGTGTACCCGCTCGCCGATTTCACGCAGGGTCTGGAGAGGCTCGAATCGCGCAGCGTCTTCGGCAAAATCCTCGTCAGCCTCTAGCGGGCGCCGTCGCGAACACCGTCCGGAACGACACCGTCCAAGGGCGCTGACGCGCGCATTTCGCGCTGCGGGAGAGATGGCGTAAACGTCGCCGTACGGGTGCGCTGGGGGGCAGCCCGTACCCTACCCCTGGACATCGATCGTGCTGCGTCTGGCCCTCCTGCTGAAACGGTCGTACCCGCGCCTCGCGGGTTTACCCATGATCCCGGTGATCCGGGCCTTGGTCCTGCTCGCGCGCGCCCTCGGACCCAGTCGCTCGACGGCGTTCGGCGCTGCCCTGCTGCGCAGCGTCGGGCCGCTCCTGCCGGCCCATCGGATCGCCCTGGCCAACCTGAGGGCGGCCTTCCCCGACATGCCGGACGCGGAGCGCAGGCGTATCGCCCTGGAGGCGTGGGACAATCTCGGGCGAACGGGCGCCGAGTACGCCCATCTCGATACGCTGTTCGACTACGATCCCGCCGCCACCGCGCCCTCTCGGACCGAAGTTGCGGGGATCGAACACTTCTTCGCCCTGCGCGACGACGGCCAGCCGGGGCTCATCTTCTCCGCGCATCTGGCCAACTGGGAATTGCCGGCGATCTGCGCGGCCCGGTTCGGCCTCGACGCCACCGCGGTCTTCCGGCCACCCAACAACCCGGCCGCCGCGCGCCTCGTCCAAGAGGTCCGCCGCCGGTCCATGGGCGGCCTCGCCGCCTCGAAGCCGGGCGCGGTCTTCGCCATGCGCGATGTGGTCGAGAAGGGCGGCCATCTGGGCCAACTGATCGACCAGCACTTCACCCGCGGCGTCGTGGTGGAGTTCCTGGGGCGCCCCTGCCTCGCAAATCCCCTGCTCGCCAAGCTTGCCCGGCATTACGACTGCCCGGTGCATGGCGTGCGCGTCGTGCGCCTGCCTGCCGGCCGCTTCAGGCTGGATCTGACACCACCCCTCGATCTGCCGCGGGCCGCTGATGGGACCATCGACGTGGCCGGCGCCATGCAGGCGATGACCACCGTGGTCGAGGGCTGGGTGCGCGAGAATCCCGGGCAATGGCTGTGGATGCACCGCCGCTGGCGCCCGGACATGCTGCCCAAGCCGAAGGTCGCACCCGTGCCACTTCAACCGATGGTAGAGGCGTCTCAAGCCAACGTGATTTCACCTCCGGCCTCTCAGGCGGTCTGATGGAGCGATGACGCCCCGGCACCGCGCCCCGACCCGCGACCGCCGCGCGCTCCGCGCCGCCCTGATCCTCTGCGCGTCCGTGTCCGCGTCGCAAGGAAGGGCCGAGCCCGTCAGCGCCGTGGTCGAACTCTTCACCAGCCAGGGCTGCGGCGCCTGCCGGTCGGCCGATCCGGTGCTGCGCGACCTGTCGCACAGACCCGGTGTCATCGCCCTGACCCTGCCGGTGACCTACTGGGACTATCTCGGTTGGAAGGACACGCTGGCGCTGCGGCCGCTGACCGAACGGCAGCGCGCCTACGCGCGGGGCCGCGGCGCCCGGCAGGTCTTCACGCCCCAGGTCGTGATCGACGGCAACAGTTTCGCAGTCGGGTCCGACCGCACGGCCCTGGATCGGCTGATCCGCGAGGCCTGCCAGCATGGCGGTCTGCCGGTCCCGGTACGGGGTGAGACGAAAGGCGACCGGATCCTGGTGGAAGTCGGCGCAGCGCCGGAAGCCAAGACCGAGATCCGCGGCGACGTCTGGCTCGTTCCCGTGCTGCGCAGTCGCGCCATCGCCATCCAGGCCGGGGAGAACGGCGGCCGCACGGCGACCTACGTCAACGTGGTGCGGGGCATGCAGCGCCTCGGTCCCTGGACCGGGCAACCGGCCCGCTTCGACGTTCCCGGCACCCAGGCCCGGGTCGCCGACGCGGACAGCTGGGTCGTCCTGCTCCAGGGTGCGGCCGATGGCAAACCGGGGCGTATCTTCGGGGCCGCGAAGGGACCAGGCCTGTAGCGCCGGGCCTATTTCAGGGTGATCGGGTCGATCTGTCGGCGGCCCTCACGGCGATGGCGAGCCCTGGATTCGCGGGCGAGATTTTCGAGGCGCGCGTCGAGCCGGTCGGACAGGCCTGCGACCAACCCGATCGTTCCGTCGATGGCGCGGCTCATCAGCGCCACCGTCTTGGTGACGGCCCCGGTGAGCCCGCCCTCAATGACGCGTCCGATCCGGTGAACAATCCGCATGTCGATGTGTGCCCTCAAACGGAGCGCCGGCGGCGCCTTCGACCAAATGAGATAAGATGGCCCGGCGGCGTCGCGATGCGGCCGAAAGCGGCGCGGAATCGCGTGTTTGGGCCGGAACATTCCCGCCGCATCCGCGCGCTGCGCGCCGTGGCACAGCAGGACCTCGAACCGCAGGGCGGCAGGCTCGTTGCATGCATGCGACCGCCCGCCGTCCGGCGTGGGCGCCTGCGATCGAGTGTCGGCCATGCGGCGACGCCACCTGCTCTCC
Organism: Methylobacterium sp. P3_A11; assembly: GCF_056403155.1. Taxonomy (NCBI): domain Bacteria; kingdom Pseudomonadati; phylum Pseudomonadota; class Alphaproteobacteria; order Hyphomicrobiales; family Methylobacteriaceae; genus Methylobacterium; species Methylobacterium sp. P3_A11. The sequence continues at coordinate 126,568 of NZ_JBFUGA010000001.1, read as the reverse complement.
GCGTTGCTCGCCCTGCTGTCGCTGGCATCGCGACGCGCCCGCGCCGCCGAACCGACCGTGGATCTCCTGTTGGTCCTGGCCGTGGACGTCTCGCTCAGCATCAGCGAAGCGCGTTTCGACCTCGAGCGTACCGGCTACGCCGAAGCGTTCGGCGATCCGCGGGTGCTCCGCGCCATCGCCGAGGGCGCGACCGGTCGCATCGCCGTCACCCTGTTCGATTGGGCGAGCCCCGAGGAACAGCAGGTCGCGGTCGACTGGATGGTGATCGGCTCGGCGCAGGATGCTGCGCTCTTCGCCACCCGGCTCGCCGGCGCCCAGCGGCCGTTCTACGGCCGTACCGCCATCGGCTCGGCGATTGGATTCGCCACCGACCTTCTGGCGCGGGCGCCGTTCCGCGCCGACCGGCAGGTGATCGACATCTCGGGTGACGGCACCGGCAATGCCGGCCGCGCCATCGCGGAGGCGCGGGACGCCGCGGTGGCGGCGGGCATCACCGTGAACGGCCTCGTGATCCTGACCGAGCCCGCGGGGATGCCGGCTTTCCTTCGCGAGCACACCAACCCGCCAGGTGGTCTCGCGGCCTATTACCGGACCGTCGTCATCGGCGGGGAAGGCGCATTCGTGATGGCCGCCGAGAGCTTCGCGGCGTTCGGTCGCTCGCTCGTCGCCAAGCTCGTCCGCGAGATCGCCTGACCGTCCGCCCGCCATTTAGAGGATCGATGATCGATGCGCGTTGCCGTCCTCCAGTTCACTCATGAGACCGTGACGTTCCTGCCGAACGACACCACCCGGGAGGACTTCATACATCCCGGTTCGCCCGCCGCCGGCGAGGCGCTGCTCGCCACCGACCCGAAGGGCTACATGGGCGGTTTCGTTCAGATGGCGCGCGAATATGATGGTGTGGAGCTGGTGGGCATCACGTCGCCGCTCTGGCCGCGCACCGGTACCGCGTCGGGGTGGATCACCGCGGACGCCTACGCGCATTTCGTGGGACTCATGGTCTCGGAGTTGCGCGCGCGGGGACCGTTCGACGGCGTCTACCTCGCGCTTCACGGGGCGATGGCGGTGCGCGGCGTGTCCCGGCCGGAGGCCGACATCGCCCGGCAGGTTCGCGGGGCGGTCGGCGACCGGGCAATCCTCGTCGGAACCTTCGACCTGCACGGCAACGAGGACGCCGCCTTCCTCGAGCACGCCGACATGGCGTTCACGGTCAAGTACTTTCCGCACTACGACGGCCACCTGCAGGGCCGGCGGGCCGCCCGCATGCTGGTCCGCGCCGTGCGCGGCGCCTTCCGGCCGGCCCACCGGACCATCAAGGTGCCGATCCTGTCGCCCACCGTCGTGCAGTGGACCGGCGCCTCGCCCTGGTCGGACCTCGTGCAGCGGGCGCTGGTCTGGGAGGCGCGCGAGCCCGACGTGTACGTCAACGTCTTCTTCGGCTTTCCCTGGGGGGATGCGCCCGATGGCGGCATGACCGTTCAGGCGCTCACCAACGGCGATCCCGATCTCGCCGAACGGGTGGCCGGTGACGTCGCCGCCTTCGCCTGGCGCAACCGGCGCGGGCTGCTCGAATCGACCCGGATCCACCCCATCGCGGACGGCGTGCGCCTCGCCCGGGCAGCCATCGCGGCGGGGGCCGGCCCGGTCGTCCTCGCCGACCACAGCGATCGATCCGGCCGGGCGACCTGGCTCCTGCGCGAGATCCTTCGGCAGGGGCTGACCCGCACCCTGATCGCCACCGTCGCGTCGCCGGACATCCTGGCAGAGGCGGTCGCGCGGGGCATCGCGGCCGGCGATCCCTTCGCGGCGGCGATCGGCGGCGGCGGCGATCCGTCCGCGGGAGATCCGGTCCGGATCGCCGGAACGGTGCTCCACGTCTGCGAGGCGCCGGCGCCCGGCGTCGCCGGCAGCGGCGGCGGAGGCGGCCACTGGCTCTGCATCGCCTTCGGCTCCGGCAACGTGCTGGTCCTGAGCCCGCACCTCGCGCAGATCGTCGAGCCCGACGAGCTGTGGTGCCTCGGCCTGGACCCGGCCGATTTCGACATCGTGGCGATCAAGTCGCGGGTCCATTTTCGCCGCGGATTCGACGACAGCGGCTATGCCGGCACGATCCTGCTCGTGGAACCGCCTGAGCCGTTCCTCGGGACGGTCCGGCTCGACCACCTGCCCTACGAACATCTGCGGACCGGCGACTTCTTTCCCTACGGCGACCCGCCCGGCCCGGCGACGTCGGACCGATGACCGGCCGGACCCTGGGGGTTGTTGCCCAAAGTCGGCCGGGGCGACAGGCGGGCGCCGCCGTCACCTGCGGGTGCTCGCGCCGCACGTTTAAGAACGCTAGGTTCATCCCGCACGTGCCCGGCGAGGCGCGGCCAGGGAGGTGACGGAATGCGGATTTCGGCCGACAGGCTGTCCGCCTATGTGCGGGACATCTTCGTGCGCGAGGGCTGCGCAGAGGCGGAGGCCGAGCGGATCGGCCGATTCCTCGTGGCCGCCAATCTCACCGGCCATGACAGTCACGGCGTCGTCCGCGTGACCCGCTACGTAGAGTGGCTGCGCGCCGGGGAGGTCGAGGCCGGGCGCACGCCCGAGGTCGTCACCGATGCGCCGTCCTTCGCGCTTCTCGACGCGCAATACGGATTCGGGCAGACGGCCGGCCCCTTCGCCACCGATCTCGGCATCGCCAAGGCCAAGGACACCGGCGTGGCCATCGTGGCGCTGCGCCATGCCGGCCATCTCGGGCGGATCGGCGAGTGGGCTGAGCGCGCGGCCGAAGCCGGATTGGTCTCGGTCCACTTCGTCAACGTCGCGGGAAGCCTGCTGGTGGCGCCGTTCGGATCCGTGGAGCGCCGCTTCTCCACGGCACCCTTCGCGGCCGGCTTCCCGGTGCCGGGCGCCGACCCGATCATCCTCGATTTCGCCACGTCGGCGGTGGCCGAGGGCAAGGTGCTCGTCGCCTCCCGCGGCGGCAAGCCGCTGCCGGAGGGCGCGCTCATCGAGCCCGACGGTCGGCTCAGCAGCGACCCGGCCACCCTGTTCGGCCCCCTCGAGGGCGTGGAGCGCGACAACCAGCGCGGCGCCGGGGCGATCCGGGCCTTCGGCGAGCACAAGGGCTCCGGTCTCGCGCTGATGTGCGAGCTCCTCGCCGGTGCGCTGACCGGATCCGGGACCGCAGGTCCGGGCCAGCGCCGGATCTGCAACGGCATGCTGTCGATCTACGTGCGGCCCGAGGCGTTGGGCACCGAGACCGCCCTGGCCGCGGAGGCGCGGACCTATCTCGATTTCTTCAAGAGCGCCCGCCCGATGCCCGGTTCGGAAGTCCTGCTGCCCGGCGAGCCGGAGCGCCGGATGCGGGCCGAGCGCCTGGCCGAGGGTGTCCCGCTGCCCGAACCCGTGTGGGAAACCCTCCTCGCCGCGGGACGCCCCCACGGGCTCGACGGCAACGCCTACCGCGACTGAGCCGGGGCCGCGGCCCGACGAGACGCGCCTGCGGCGACCCCGTCCCGAAAAGGGGCGTCGCGCAGCCCGGGGACGCCATCCCCGGCACTCGGGAGGAACACGATGTCCAGATTGCGCTGGCTGATGATCGGCCTCTGCATGGCCGCCAATGCCATCAACTACATCGACCGCGCCAACCTCGCGGTGGCCGCGCCGACCATGTCGAAGGAACTCGGGCTCAGCGCCACCGACATGGGCCTGATCCTGTCGGGCTTCTTCTGGACCTACGCGGTCATGCAGTTGCCCTTCGGCTACGTGGCCGACCGGGTCGGGCCGCGACTGTCGCTGCTCGTCGCCGTCGTCTGGTGGTCGGCCTGCACGGCGCTGACCGCGATCGGACGGGGCTTCCTGTCCCTCCTCGGCCTGCGCATGCTGCTGGGGGTCGGCGAGGCGGGGGCCTATCCGTCCTTCGCCAAGGTCGCGGCCTCTTGGTTTCCAAGGAGCGAGCGCAGCTTCGCCAGCAGCATCTTCGACAGCGGCTCGCGGGTCGGCTCAGCGCTGGCGATCCCGCTGGTCTCCTGGGTCATCGCCACGCTCGGCTGGCGGGAATCCTTCATCGTGACCGGCGTCCTGGGCTTCGTCTGGGCCGTGTTCTGGATGTGGCTCTACCGCGAGCCTGAGAACCATCCGGCCGTCACACCCGCGGAACTCGCCGCACTCCGGGCCGCGCAGGAGCGGCCCACGGCGGTCGATGCCGCCGACGCCCAGAACCAAGTGCCGTGGCTCTCCCTGTTCCGCTATCGGACCGTCTGGGGGATGATGGCCGGCTTCTTCTGCCTGAACTTCGTGATCTACTTCTTCATCACGTGGTTTCCGACCTACCTCGTCAAGGCCCGGGGCTTCTCCCTCGCGGAACTCGGCACGCTGGGCAGCCTGCCCGCGCTGGCCTCGATCCCCGCCGGCTGGCTCGGCGGGTACGCGTCGGACGCCCTCTATCGACGGGGCTGGAGCCTGACCGCGGCCCGCAAGACCTGCCTGGTCGGCGGCATGCTGATGTCGTCGGTCATCACCCTGTCGATCATCGCGCCGAACGTCTACGTGGCCCTGCTGTGCTTCGCGGTAGCCTACGGCAGCCTCGCGTTCACGGCCGCCTCGATCTGGGCGCTGCCCGGCGACGTGGCGCCGACGCCGGCCCACGTGGCCTCGATCGGCGGCATCCAGAACTTCGCCTCGAACGTCGCCGGGATCGTGACGACGACCTTCACCGGGGTCATGCTCACCGTCACCCAGGGCTCGTTCGTGATTCCCCTGATCGTGGCCGGCGGGTTCTGCCTCCTGGGCGCCTTCATCTACCTGTTCGTGGTCGGGGAGATCGCACCGCTGCCGGTGCGTGACGCCGGCGCCCCGGCCCTGCGCCCCGAGGCCGCGCGGTGAGGGCGCGCGGCCCGGACGAATTCCAGGAGAGACCGATGTCCACTTATCCCGTGATCACCCTTCGGCCGGATGACGGCGTGGCCGTGGCCCGCGGCGCCCTCGAGGCGGGCACGCCGGTCGCCGCCGGCGTGACGGCCGCGGAGCGGATCCCCGCCGGCCACAAGGTCGCGGTCCGGGCCCACCGCAGCGGCGAGCCGGTGACCAAATACGGCCAGATCATCGGCTTCGCCAAGGAGGACATCGCGGCCGGCCGGCACGTCCACGTCCATAATCTCGGGATGGGCGAGTTCGCGCGCGACTACGCATTCGGGGTCGATGCCAAGCCGACGCGCCTCGTGACGTCGCCCGCCACCTTCCAGGGCATCCGCCGCCCCGACGGGCGCGTCGCGACCCGCAACTATGTGGGCATCCTCACCTCGGTGAACTGCAGCGCGCACGTCGCCGACCTGATCGCCGACGCGTTCCGGAGGCACCCGATCCTCGGTCTCGACCCGCTCGCCCCCTATCCCAACGTCGACGGTGTCGTGGCGCTGACCCACAAGACCGGCTGCGGCATGGCGATGGGCGAGCCGCTGCGGCTCCTGCGCCGGACGCTCGCGGGCTATGCCCGGCACGTCAACTTCTCGCACATCGTGATGATCGGGCTCGGCTGCGAGGTGAACCAGATCGGCGCCTTCCTGGAGGAGCAGGGTCTCGCCGACCGGATCCGCAGCATGAACATCCAGAGCCTGGGTGGCACCCGGAAGACCGTCGAGGCTGGGATCGACTTCGTGAAGGGCATCCTGGACGAGGCGAACGTCGTCCACCGGGAGCCGGTGCCGGCGAGCGAACTGATCGTCGCCCTGCAATGCGGCGGTTCGGACGGGTATTCGGGCGTCTCGGCCAATCCGGCGCTGGGCATCGCCAGCGACCTCGTGGTGCAGAACGGCGGCACGGTGATCCTGTCGGAGACGACGGAGACCTACGGGGCGGAACACCTGTTCACCCGCCGCGCCGTGAGCCCGGATGTCGGCCAGAAGCTCGTCGACCTGATGCACTGGTGGGAGGACTACACCCGCAAGGAAGGCTCGGAGATCGACGCCAACCCCTCGCCCGGCAACAAGGCCGGCGGGCTGACCACGATCCTGGAGAAATCGCTCGGCGCGATGGCGAAGGCCGGCAGCACCAACCTCGTCGACGTGCTGCGCTACGCCGATCCGGTCACCGCCAAGGGTTTCGTGTTCATGGACACGCCGGGCTACGACCCCGTCTCGGCCACCGGACAGGTCGCGGGCGGCGCCAACCTCGTGTGCTTCACCACCGGCCGCGGCAGCGTGTTCGGCTGCAAGCCGGCGCCCTCGATCAAGATCGCCACGAACTCCGCCATGTACCGACGTCTCGAGGAGGACATGGACGTGAATTGCGGCACCATCCTCGACGGCGAGGAGACCGTCGAGCAGGCGGGGCGGCGGATCTTCGAATTGATCCTGCAGGTTGCGGGTGGCGCGCGGACCAAGAGCGAGCAGTTCGATTTCGGCTCGTCGGAATTCGCCCCCTGGCAGATCGGGGCGACCGTCTGATCCGCTGCGGCTCAGAGGTCCGTCCGCACCACGTGCGGGAAGCCCAGGATGTAGTCGGGGCCGAAGGCAGTCACGGGAGTGTGGAACCCTGGTGCGACGCGTCCCGCAGCGATGCGCCTCGCCGCGTCCAGCGCGGTCCAGACCGTCAGGGTGTAGCCCTCCGCAGTCACCATGCGGCTCGACGCGCGGTGACCGGCGCCGTCCCAGGCCTCCGCCAGGAAGGTGCTGCGGGCTCTCTGCCGCGCCGCCGCCGACGGTCCGGCCGGCAGCCGGTCGATGCCGCGGTTGATCAGGCGCTGCGCGGTGTCGCCGGCGATGATCCTGCGGAGGCCGGCGGGCAGGCCCGCGGCCGCCGCCATGGCGGGGAGGGCCTCGAAATAGACGTCGATGTTGGGGACCCGCGTCGAGTACCACGCGCTCGACACGTCGCCCCACCCGAGGCCGACGGTGCGTCGCGGGCCGCGGCCGAAATCGGCGGTGCCCCGAGGGGGGCTCGGCAATTCGACGATGCGGCCGTCCCGGCGGACCCGGGTTCCCCAGGCGATGCCCTCGACCATGGTGCGGGCGGTTCCGCGGCTGAAGCCGCCGAAGCCGCCGATGGAGATGCGCAGGTGCGTTGCGCCGGGCAGGCGTCCGGCCACATGGGCGGCGAGGCAGTCGCTCGGCACCACGTCGAAGCCCGCCGCCGGCAGGAGCACGATCCCCGCTGCCTTCGCCGCCGCATCCCGCGCGGCGAGCGCTTCCAGTACCGAGATCTCACCCGTGATGTCGACGTAGTGGGCGCCGGCCGCGAGGCAGGCATCGGCCATCGGCTTGGCGGTCTTGGAGAACGGGCCGGCCGCGTGGATCACGACCGCGATTCCCGACAGCGCGGCACGCAGCCGGTCCGGATTATCGAGGGGTGCGACCCGCGCCTCGAGCGTGAGCCGGGCCGCGATGGGCCGGAGCCTCTCCGGGTCGCGCCCGGCCAGGATCGGCTGCAGGCCCTGCGCGACGGCGTGCTCGGCCAGGAGCTGCCCGGTATAGCCGGTGGCGCCGTAGATCATGATCGCGGTCATGGCGGGTTTCTGCCACCGCTCCCGCGCGTGTCAAAGCACGCGCCGCAACGTTTCGCCGGATGCTAGGACACAGGACCCGGAAGACGACGCGGCGGGCAGCCCTGAATGAGGGGCTACCGCCGCCACAGGAGCGGCACGATGTTCGATGGGATCCCCCGGCCGTCGGCAGCGCGAGACCGCGGCAGGGCCGGATGGTGGCGCGTCGCAGGCTTGGGCGTTGCGCTCCTCGTCCTGACCGCACCGGTCTCGGCCGCGGATCGGGCAGTGATTGTGACGATGCAGCCGGACCTGGCACCCGGTCTGGCGGCGATGCCCCAGATCGAGGCACCGGCCGACGATGCGGAGCGCCGGATCAACACGGCGCTGAAGCGACTGGACGGCAAGGTCAGGAAGGCCGCCGGGCAGTGCAAGGCGGAGGGCGGCGTGCACAGTTCCTGGGAGCGCGGCGTCCAAGTGCCGATGCGCGGTCCGCGCTTTCTGAGTCTGGTGATCAACGACAGCTGGTTCTGCGGCGGCGCGCACCCGGACACCGCCACGATGTCGATCGTCTACGATCTCACCACCGGCGCCCCGGTGGATTGGACCACGCTGCTTCCGCCCGCCCTGACCGGGACGATCGCCCTCGCGGACGGCGCGGACGGGACCAAGATGGTGACGCTGGCCTCCGAGACGCTGCACGCCCTCTACCGCGCCGGCTATCGCCCGAAGTCCGGCGATCCGAAGCGGGATGGGGACGATGCGGACTGCCGCGCGGCGGTCACCGAGACGAATGACGGGAAGCCGCCCGCGATGATGGCGTGGCTCGATGTCGGTGCGGGCGGCCTCGCCGTCCAGTTCGACCTCGCGCACGTCGTCCAGGCCTGTGCGGATCCGGTGGTGATTCCCCTCTCCACGCTGCAACGGGACGGCGCCGAGCCTGTCCTCACCGGGGCGATCGAGGCGGCGCGGGCCACGCAACCCGTGAAGTGATCGGTCAGCAGGGCGAACGGGCCGTGTCCTGCAGGGTCGTGTGGAGACGGGCCGCGCGTCGCGTGTCCGCCCATGTCGCGGGCTCCGTACGAGAACCGGCCTCCGGCATCGTGGAAACGTGCTGCGGCGACGCCCATGCCCCTGCGTCACATGCAGGCGCTGCGGTTCCGAATTCATCCCCGGACGTTTAGCCTGCGGCATCGACGGTGCGCATGACACGGCACCGTGTCCGAGGGGCAGCCATGTCCGGATCCGGCGTCGTCGAGAAGTCCGCCGTGACGATCGATCCCTTCGCCGACTTCGCGCGTCTGTTGCCGAATCTCTCGCCCCTGCGGCAGGCTGTGGTCGCGGCCTGCCGGCGGCCCGAGGCGGCCTGCGTGGCGCCGCTCCTCGATGAGGCGAGGCTGCCGCCCGGAGCCGCCCGGCGCGCCTCCGAGCAGGCCCGTCATCTCGTCGAGTCCCTCCGTCGCCGGCGTCGCCGCAGCGGCGTCGAGGCGCTGATCCACGAATACGCGCTCTCGAGCCAGGAGGGGGTGGCTCTGATGTGCTTGGCCGAGGCGCTGCTGCGCATCCCGGATGCGACGACGCGCGATGCGCTGATCCGCGACAAGATCGCGGGCGGAGATTGGCACGCGCATCTCGGCCATAGCCCGTCGCCCTTCGTGAACGCGGCGACCTGGGGCTTGCTGGTGACCGGTCGCCTGGCCGCGACCCGGGACGAGGCCGGTCTGTCGGCGGCGCTGACCCGTCTGATCGCCCGCGGCGGCGAACCGTTGATCCGCACCGGCGTCGACCTTGCCATGCGGATGATGGGCGAGCAGTTCGTGGCCGGGCGGACGATCGCCGAGGCCCTGCGGCACGCCACAGGGTGGGAGGCCAAGGGCTTCACGTACTCGTACGACATGCTCGGCGAGGCCGCAGTCACAGCGGAGGATGCCGAACGCTACCAGCGCGCCTACGCGGACGCGATCCGGGCGATCGGCGACGCGTCGGCCGGTCGTGGCGTGCTCCTCGGTCCCGGAATCTCGATCAAGCTGTCGGCCCTGCATCCCCGTTACGTCCGGGCGCAGCGCGACCGCGTCCTGGCGGAGCTGTCGCCGCGCGTGTGGGACCTCGCCCGTCTGGCCAGGGATGCCGGGATCGGCCTCAACATCGACGCCGAGGAGGCCGACCGCCTCGACCTGTCGCTGGATGTCCTGGAGGCGCTGGCTGCGGATCCGGATCTCTCGGGCTGGGACGGTCTCGGATTCGTCGTCCAGGCCTACGGTAAGCGTTGCCCGTTCGTCATCGACGTGCTGATCGATCTCGCCCGCCGCAGCCGGCGCCGGCTGATGGTCCGCCTGGTCAAGGGCGCCTACTGGGACAGCGAGATCAAGCGCGCGCAGGTGGATGGGTTGGCGGACTTCCCGGTCTTCACCCGGAAGATCCACACCGACGTCTCCTACCTCGCCTGCGCCCGGCGGCTCCTCGCGGCGCCTGACGCGGTCTTTCCGCAATTCGCCACCCACAATGCACAGACGCTGGCGAGCATCGTCGCGATGGCGGGTTCGGACTTCAGGCTCGGCCAGTACGAATTCCAGTGTCTGCACGGCATGGGCGAGCCGCTCTACGAGGCGGTGGTCGGAGGGGAGAGCCTGCAGCGCCCCTGTCGCATCTACGCGCCGGTGGGCACTCACGAAACCCTGCTCGCCTATCTGGTTCGGCGACTGCTCGAGAACGGGGCCAACACCTCCTTCGTCAACCGGGTCGCCGATGAGACCGTACCCGTCGAGGCGCTGATCGCAGACCCCGTCGCGGCGGTCGAGGCCATGCCGCACCCTGGCGCGCCGCACCCGCGGATCGCGCTGCCCCGAGACCTGTACGCCCCGACCCGCGCCAATGCCGCCGGTCTTGACCTGACCGACGAGGCGGCTCTTGCCGCTCTGGCAGACGGTTTGCGGACAAGCGACGGCACTGACTGGCGGGCGGCGCCGAAAGGCGACAGCGGGTCGGCCGGCGAACCGGTCCGGAACCCGGCGGACCATCGGGACGTGGTCGGGTTCTGCCGCGCGACGACCCCTGCCGCTGCCGAGCGTGCCCTGTCGCGCGCGGAAGCAACTGCTCGCGGCTGGGCGGCGACCCCGGTCGCCGCGCGGGCCGCGACCCTGCGGCGAGCGGCCGCGACGTTCGAGGCCGGAATGCCGGCGTTGATCGGGCTCATCGTGCGGGAGGCCGGCAAGACCTATGCGAACGCCGTCTCCGAGATCCGCGAGACCGTGGATTTCCTGCGCTATGCCGGTGCCGAGGCCGAGCGGACTCTCGCCGGACCGCATGAGCCGCTCGGCCCGGTGGCCTGTATCGCACCCTGGAATTTCCCCCTGGCGATCTTCGTCGGGCAGGTCGCCGCCGCCCTCGCCGCCGGAAACCCTGTCCTGGCGAAGCCCGCCGAGGAGACGCCCCTCATCGCCGCCGAGGCCGTCCGCATTCTGCACGGGGCCGGCATTCCGACGGACGTGCTGCAGGTTCTGCCCGGCGATGGTCGGGTCGGTGCGGCCCTGGTCGGCGATCCGCGGGTGCAGGGTGTGATGTTCACCGGCTCGACGACGGTGGCCAAGGAAATCCAGCGCGCCCTGGCCGGGCGGCTGACCCGCTTCGGCGAGCCGGTGCCGTTCGTGGCGGAGACCGGCGGCCAGAACGCCCTGGTGGTCGATTCCTCCGCCCTCGCCGAGCAGGTGGTGGCGGATGTCATCGCCTCGGCCTTCGATTCCGCCGGCCAGCGCTGCTCGGCGCTGCGGATCCTGTGCCTTCAGGACGAGATCGCCGACCGCACGCTGCACATGCTGCGGGGTGCTCTCGCGGAACTTCGGGTCGGCGACCCCCGCCACCTCGCCGTCGACGTCGGACCGGTCATTACGGCCGAGGCTGCCGCCCGGATCAGCGCCCACGTTGCGGCGATGCGCGACCGCGGCTTTGCCGTGCAACAGGTGCCGCTGCCGACCGAGACGGGCGCCGGGACCTTCGTGCCGCCGACGCTGATCGAGATCGCCGCGATCGGCGATGTCGCGCAGGAGGTGTTCGGCCCGGTGCTTCATGTGCTGCGCTACCGCCGCGACGCCCTCGACCGGCTCCTCGCCGCGATCGACGCCACCGGCTACGGCCTGACCTTCGGCCTGCACAGCCGCATCGACGCGACGATCGCGCAGGTGCTCGGTCGCGTCCAGGCCGGCAACCGGTACGTGAACCGGAACATCATCGGCGCGGTGGTGGGCGTGCAGCCCTTCGGCGGTTCGGGCCTTTCGGGCACGGGCCCCAAGGCCGGCGGACCGCTCGCGCTCGGACGCCTGGTCCGGAGACGGCCGGCCGCGGCCCTCGATGGCCTCCCCGCCGACGACACCGGGATCCGGCCCTACGCGGCGTGGCTGCACTCACGGCAGCGCCACGACCTCGCCGACCGCCTCGCGGCGATCCGCTATCCCGGATCCGCCGCGATCGCCCTGCCGGGACCGGTGGGTGAGCGCAATCTGTACGCGTTGCGTCCCCGCGGACGCATCGCCGCCGTCGCGACGACGGAAGCCGCGCTCCTCATTCAGCTCGGCGCGATCTTCGGCACGGGCAACAGCGCCGTCATCGTCGGGGCCTCGCCGCTTCGGCCCGCGTTCCACGATCTCCCGGCCGACTTGGCGGCACGGATCGCGTGGGCTCCGGATCTCGAAAGTGCCGGCGATCTCGGCGCCGTTTTGTTCGCCGGCGACGCGGCTGGCCTGTGCAGCCTCAACGCAGCGGTCGCGGCCCGGCCCGGGCCGATCCTGACGGTCCAGGCGCGCAGCCCGGAGGCGCTGGCGGCCGGCGATCTCTACGATCCGGCCGGGCTGGTCGCAGAGGTCTCGACCACGATCAACACCGCGGCGGCCGGGGGCAATGCCAGCCTGATGAGCATCGGCTGAGACGTCAGGCCGATCGGCGCAGGTTCCAGAACAACGGCAACCCGGTCAGCATCCCCTCGAGGTCGCGCCTGTAGGCCGTGGGCTGGAAGTACTGGCCACAGGGGAGATAGGCGCCGACATCCAGCGCGCGTGCCTGGATCTGCGCGGCGATGGCCTTCTGGGCGGCGAGGTCCGGCGCGGCGAACCATGCGCTGCGCAACTCTTCCAGAGGGGCGTCGGTAAGCCAGCTCGGCACGCCGGCACGGCCGTTCCCGCGGACGACCAGATGGTAGGCCGGCGACAGGTGATCCAGGCCACCCGAGAAGATGCCGAACATCGACCAGCCCCCCTGATCCAGGGGCTTCGGGTTCAGGATCCGCTGGTTCACCGTCCCCCAGTCGGTGGCGACGACGTCGAGATTCATGCCAAGCTTTCGGCAGACATCGGCCATGACCTCGCAGATCGCGTTGATCCGCGGCACGTCGGTTCCGGAGAGCAATACGACGCGCTCGCCCCGGTAGCCGGCGGCGGCCAGGGCGCGCTTGGCCGCGGCGAGGTCGCGGGGGCCGGTCAGCACCTCCAGGCCGGCCGCGGAGGCCATCGGGCCGCCCGGGGTGAAGATGCCCGCGGGGCCGCGTCGGATCGCCGGATCGCTGCCGGCGACCGCGTCCATCATCTCGGTCTGATCGATGGCCGACAGCAGCGCATGGCTGATGGCGGGATTATCGAACGGCGGCAGGGCGTGGTTCAGGCGGATCTGGCCGATCAGGCCGGCGCTTTCCACCAGCTCCACCCGTACGTCGGGCTGGCGCATCAGGTCCGGCACGAGGTCGACCAGCGGTTGCTCCCACCAGTCGATCTCGCCCGAGCGCAAGGCGCCGGCCGCCGTTGCGCCGTCGGGGATCGTCCGCCACTCCACGCGGTCGAAATGCGCGATCCGCGGGCCGGCGGTGAAGCTCGGTGTGCCGTCCGTACGGGGGCGATATCCGTCGAAACGCCGGTAGACGTTGAGCGAGCCGGGCACGCGCTCGTCGGCGACGAAGCGGTATGGGCCGCTGCCGACGATGTCCGGCACCGCCTGGGTTGCGGCCGTCGTGCTGAGCCGCTCCGGCATGATCGCCGGGAGGTAGGAGGTCGGCTTCGCCAGGGCGTCGGGAAGGAGCGGGAAGGGCCGCTTGAGCCGAAACTCGACCACCGTGTCGGACGGCGCGGACAACGCGTCCACGGCGGCGAACAGCGCCCCCCCGTAGGCGTCGCGCTGCGACCAACGCTTCAGGCTCGCCACCACGTCGCGGCCGAGCACCGGCGTCCCATCGTGGAAGCGCAGCCCCTGCCGCAATGTGAGGCGCCATGTCAGCCCGTCGGCCGTCACGTCGTGACCGGCGACCATCTGCGGCTGGGCTCTGTAAGCCGCGTCGAGGCTGTAAAGCGTGTCGAACACCATCAGCGCGTGGGTCCGCGTGACGTAGTTCGTGGTGATGATCGGATCGAGCAGAGCGAGATCCGCATACGGTACGAACCGCAGCGTCGTCGCCGAGGCCGCCCGCACCAGGGCCGGGCGGGCAAGCGTCCCGGCCATCAGGGCACCGGCGCCTGTCAGCAGGGTGCGTCGCTTCATCGCTCAATCCCGGTCACGGCCGGTTCGACCGCGTGCCGGAGCGTGCAAGCCGCACGCCATCGGAGCAACCCGATCCGGACGTCGGGCAGGCCGCGCGGGCGCAGGTCCGGACGGGTCAGGGCTGCCGAGATGCGTGGACCGTCAGGCGGCGCGCGACCAGCGGATATCGCCGAGGCTCTCGCGGAAGGCGAAGCGGGCGAGGTGATCGGCAACCACGTTTTCCAGCCGAGTGAGGTTCACCGGGTCGGAGCTGTCGATGCGCATCACCAGGGCGTCCGGCTCGGCGTCGAAGGTGCAGACACGGTCTTCACCGAACGGCACGGTGCCGTGCTCGGGGGTCGCCTCGACCTTGAACTTGTGGCTCCAGTGCCGGCAGAGCTGCTGAAGGTAGCGGCTCGCCTCGGTGGTCTGCACCCGGGCCTGTGAGGTAGGCATTCCGTCGGTCTCCAAAAGGATGTGAAACAGCCTGTCGTTGACGGTTCGTCTCTTCTGTCTCGCATCTGCGAGATAGGGTGTCGTCGGAGCAATTGCCATGCCTTCCGCCGACAGATCCGTCGCCGCCGTCACCATTGAGGGTCTGTCCGAAGCCTTAGCGACAGCTTAACGCATCGGGCCGCCGCAGCGGATGACTGCGCAGCGTGGCTCTCCTGCACCCGCTGCCGCGCCGAATTATGGCGCGCTGCACAAAATTGGTCAGGCGGCGGGGTGCCCGATGTCGCGCCGGACGACGACCTTGCCGGGGTTGAGCAGATCGCGCGGGTCGAGGGCAGCCTTCAGGCTCCGCATCAGGTCGAGTCCGACCGGATCGCCGTAGCGCTCGAGTTCGTCGCGCTTGATCAGGCCGACGCCGTGCTCGGCTGCGATCGAGCCGTCGAGCGCGTGCACGATATCGTGAACGATGCGGTTGAACCGGCCCCATTCGGACAGGAAATCGGCCGCCGGCATGCCGGGCGGCTGAGTCAGGTTGAAGTGGATGTTGCCGTCGCCGAAATGGCCGAAGCCGCAAGGCCGAAGGCCCGACATCTCGGCTACACAGGCAGCTTCGGCCCGCTCGAGGAACTCGGGCAGGCGCGACAGCGGGACCGATACGTCGTGCTTGATCGAGGCTCCCTCGCGGGTCTGTGCCTCGGGGATGCCCTCGCGCAGGCGCCAGAGGGCCGCGTTCTGGGCGCTGCTGGCTCCGAGCGCGGCATCGGCGATCAACCCGTCCGCCAGGGCTTGCCCGAGGGCGGATTCCAGCTCCGCCCGCGTATCGGCATCGGGGCGTGCCGACGCGACTTCGATCAAAACGTAACCGCCATGCGCATCCGCGAGCGGCCGGACTGCGCCCGGCACATGACGCAGCACGATTTCCAGGGCGAAGGGCGGGAGGTATTCGAAGGCCGTCAGGTCGCGATCCATCCGCGTCCGCAGGAACACGAACAGGCCCAGGGCGGCGCGGGCCGATCCGAGTCCCACGAAGGCGACACTGGTCGATCGCGGCCTCGGGAACAGCTTCAGCACCGCCGCGGTGACGATGCCCAGCGTGCCCTCCGAGCCGATGAAAAGCTGCTTCAGATCGTAGCCGGCATTGTCCTTGCGCAGCGCTTTCAGCCCGTTCCAGACGCGCCCGTCGGCGAGGACGACTTCCAGTCCCAGGACGAGGTCGCGGGCGTTGCCGTAGGCGAGGACGGCGATCCCGCCCGCGTTCGTGCTGACACCGCCGCCGATCCGGGCCGAGCCGCGGGACGCGTAGGACAGCGGGAACAGCATGCCCGCAGCTTCGGCCGCGTCCTGCACCTCCTGCAGGATCATCCCGGCTTCGACCGTGATGGTCGCGTCGACCGGATCGACCCCGCGCAGACGGTTCATGCGCTCGAGGGACAGGACGACCCCGCCGCGCGGCACGCCGGCGCCGGTGAGACCGGTATTGCCTCCGAGGGGCACAACCGCGACACCGGCCTGCGCGCAGGCGCGCACCGCGAAGGCGACCTCCTGAGTGTCCCCGGGCCGCAGCACGGCCAGCGCCGAACCGGTAAACAGACGCCGGCTCTCTGTCAGGTACGGTGCGAGAGAATCGGCGTCGGTCAGCACGTGCCGCGCGCCGAGCCCGTCGCGGAGGGCGGTGAGCAGGGTGTCGAGGTCGGTGGTCGGCGTCATCACGCGGATTCTGTAGGCTGGAACATGCGCGAAGCAAGCGTCGCTATGGCGCGCGGTGGCGCGGACCTTACAACGGTGATGTAAGGCCCGGGTGTCGTCGCGCCGGGCCATCCGGACGTTCCACCGCAGAGGCAGAGATGCTCTCCGTCATACAGAACCCGCCCCGCATCGCCCTTCCCATCAACGGGAGCAGTGACCTGTTCCCCGTGCGCCGCGTCTACTGCGTCGGACGCAACTACGCGGCCCATGCCCGCGAGATGGGGGCCGATCCCGATCGCGAGCCGCCGTTCTTCTTCATGAAGCCCGCCGACGCCCTGCAGATCGTCGGGTCCGAGCCCACGCCCCACGCCTACCCGCCGAAGACGCGCAACTACCATTTCGAGGTGGAGATGGTGGCGGCCCTCGCCAGCGGCGGCAGCGACATCCCGGTCGAGACCGCCCTGGACCATGTCTACGGCTACGCGATCGGCCTCGACATGACCCGGCGCGACGTTCAGGACGAGGCCAAGAAGATGTCGCGGCCCTGGGACACCGCCAAGGCGGCCGACGGATCGGGGCCGATCGGCGCACTGCATCCGGCCTCCGTCATCGGCCATCCGGCGAAGGGCGCGATCACGCTCTCGGTTGATGGTGCGACGCGCCAGACGGGCGACCTCGCCGACATGATCTGGTCGGTCGCCGAGCAGATCGCCTACCTGTCGGGCTATTTCGTCCTCCAGCCGGGCGACCTGATCTTCACCGGGACGCCCTCGGGGGTGGGCCCGGTCGAGCGCGGCCAGCGCATGGTCGCAGCGATCGCCGGACTCGGCGCGATCACCCTCGACGTCGTCTGAGCCGCACATTCGCATGCTCCTCGACCGGCCGTTCCTGCGGCGCCTGTTCCACCTCGGGGCGCTCGCGTCCCGGGGCATGACCCTCGGGGTGCGCGGCATCGCCCGCGATGGGCAGGGCCGCGTGGCGCTGGTGCGCCATACCTATGTCAGCGGTTGGCATCTGCCCGGCGGCGGCGTCGAGCGCGGAGAGACTGCGCTTGACGCGATGGTGCGCGAATTTCGTGAGGAAGCCGAGATCGTTCCGGATGGGCCGCCCCGTCTTCACGGCCTGTACCGCAACGCTGCCGTGGCACCGCGCGACCACGTGGCACTGTTCGTGGTTCCATCCTTCCGGGTGCTCGGCCCCAAGGCGCCCGATCGTGAGATCGCCGCCTGCGGTTTCTTTCCCCTGGACGGGCTGCCCGAGGGCACCACCCGGGCGACCCGGGCGCGCCTGCGCGAGATCTGCGAAGGCCTTCCCCCGGCCCCGAATTGGTGAATCGTCGAAAGCCGCGAAAGAGACGCTTGCGTCGCCCGGCGGAATGGTGTTTAGAGAGCGCCGCCGGGGCCGCCGGCACGCAAGTCCTGGCGGCGCGGTACAGTGAGCGGGTGTAGCTCAGGGGTAGAGCACAACCTTGCCAAGGTTGGGGTCGAGGGTTCGAATCCCTTCGCCCGCTCCAGTTTTCCCAACCAGTCTCCTTGTGAACGCGGCGGCGACCTTGTGCCGTCGCAAGCACTGATGGCGTGTCCTCGCCTCCCTGCGTCATGTCCGTCGCGGTCTGAGGATCTTGCGCATACGTAAGAGCGGCCTGAGCCCTGCCGCCGCCAGGGACTTGGCCACGAATGCCTCGACGATTTCGCCCGCCAGGGCTTCAGCCATGATCTGGCGACCGGATTCCGTGTAATGCGCCGGGTCGTAGAAGACGGATCCGGCTTCGTCCGCGAAGAGCCCACTGAAATCCAGGCCGCGATAGTGCGGGTGCGCGTCGGCCGAGGACGCGCGCAGGGCATCCTGGAGGCGCGAGTATTGGCGGTCGAGGTAGGTGAGAAAATCCTCTGACGCGATGCTTCGGGTCGTAGACGGGGGACTGGTCCGCATTGAGACCCCGCCGACGGAGCGTCGCCTCCAGGCGGCCCGGGACCGTGTCGGCTTCCGTGATTCCCTCGACCATCGTGCTGCCCGCAAGCACAAAGATGCGAGGACCGCCATCGCGTCTCTGATAATCACCCTTCTTGACGTTTCGGAAGCCCCACGCATCGAACGTGATATGTTCGTGTGTTCCGTTCGGCTTGCCTGATAATTACGAATGCGCGAGCGGAAATCGCAGGGATGAGCCGCGATGTGCGAAGTGTCGGATGAATCGCGCGCGATGCGCTGTATCGTTGTCCGCCGAAACCATCGGCGGCTCCTGAGCGTGTCGCAACAGGTTAATTCGATGGTCGTCAATATCAAGAGTCATGAATAATAGTTAAGTCCTTATTGATGAGCTGGCTGAAGCCTGATTGCAGGTTTCAGCGGCATGATGGCGCTTCGATATGTTGATTGCGACGAAGATGGATCGGATCAGTACTCTGGACAGTCCGCGACCCGGTGCGCCGGTCAGGCCCGCCGCAGCCGGCTGGCGCCCCTGAGTTCCGAGGCGCGGCTTCGGGCGACGGGACCGCGTGACCCGGCCGCACGCGGCTCGGCCTGCCGGATCTGATCGATCAGGAGCGGGCGGGCGAAGTAGTAGCCCTGGGCGCAGCGGATCTGTGTCGCGCCGAGGAGATAGGCGACTTCCTCGTGGGTCTCGACCCCTTCGGCCACCACCGACATCCCGAGCGCGGCACCGAGGGACTCGATCGCCCTCAGGACGATCTGGCTGCGCGGCCGCTTGTCGATGTCGGTGATGAAGGAGCGGTCGATCTTCAGCTCGTCCGCGGTGATCTCCGCCAACGCCGACAGCGAGGAATAGCCCACGCCGAAATCGTCGATGGAGACGCGCGCGCCGATGGCCCGGATGCGCGGCAGGACCTCGCGCTGGAAACGGCCTGTGGTGAAGAAGGCTTCCTCGGTGAGTTCGAGCACGAAGCGTCCGGCAAGGCCGGTCTCGCCGAGCGCCTCGCAGAATGCCGTCATGAACGGAACATCGCCTGCCTGCTTGGCGGCGATGTTGATGCTGACGGTGACGGCCGGGCCGAACACCTCGTCGATGTCGGGCATCGCCCGCACGGTCTCGGCCAGGACTTGGAGGGTGATCTCGTTGATCAGCCCGAGTTCGATGGCGAGGGCGATGAAGTCTCCGGGCGCCTGGATCACGCCCAGTTCGTCCCGCCAGCGCAGGAGCACCTCGACGCCCATCACGGCATGGGAGCGCATGTCGACCTTCGGCTGGAACGCGCAGCAGAAGCATCGGTCCCGGATCGCCAGCCGAAGACGCTGCTCCACGGCCATCCGGGCCGTGGCAGCGTGGCTCATTGCATCCTCGAAGAGGCTGACGCCGCCCTTCACACCGCCTTTCACGCGGTACATGGCGTTGTCTGCCTGCCGCGCGAGGATCTCGTAGGTGTTCCCGTGATCCGGAAACAGGCTCAGGCCGATGGAGGCGGAGGCGAAGATTTCGTGGTCATCGATGAAGAAAGGTTGTTTCAGGCGCTCCGCGATGCCGCGTACTGCCGCCAGCATGGCGTCCCGATCGGTCACCGGATTCAGCAGGAGCACGAACTCGTCGCCACCGATGCGCGCCAACAGGTCGGTTGGGCGCAGGGCGCTGCGGATGCGGTCTGCCACCTTGCGCAGCAGGGCGTCGCCCGCGGCGTGGCTGTAATAGTCGTTGATGTGCTTGAAATTATCGAGGTCAATGAACGCCAGGGCGAAGCGATCCAGCGGCCCGGATCCGGCCAGAAGATCCTCGATGCTCTGCTCGAACATCGTCCGGTTGGGGAGACCGGTCAGGGCATCGATGAAGGCCTTGGTGATCAGCTCCCGCTGAAGGGTATGATGATAGGTGACGTCGGTGAGGGTCGTGAGCGTGTAGGAAGCCCGGCCCTCGACGACCGGCCGGGCCTGCACCTCCAGCACCCGATCGCCGATGATCTCGACGCTCGCGGCATCCTGGCTGCCGGCCGTCGCGGCGTGACACGCGGCGACGGCCTGTTCCCCGAGGGTGCGGGCGGCGGCGTTGGCCAGGATACACAGGCCATCCCGGTCATGGACGACAACGCCGACCGGAAGCGCCTGGAGGGTGGCTTCGAGCAGCGTCTGACGCTCCGCAGGGGCGGCCTCGCTCATACTCCGCCCTGCTGCCAGAGTGGCTTGGCGGCGTAGGCACCCGTGTCCGCCGGCGTATCCCCGGCGTCGAGAGGCCTCTTCAGCAGGCGGCGATGCACCTGGTCGAGTGCGGCGCCATGGGGACTGTCGAAGCCCGTGTCGCGGCCGAAACGTGCGCTGCCGCCCGGATCCGCTTCGTGGCCGGCCACCTTGTTCATCGTGGCGCCGCGCCACCGTTCCACGACGGCACCGACGAAGGCCGCCCCCGGGACCGTCGCCGCGTCCTCGGATGAGCGGCCGCTCACATCGTTGCGCGGCTGCCGCCCCGCGGGAAGCGGCCGGAACGTCATCCGCGCCGGCATTGGAACGCCTTCGCCGAAGGCAATGACCTCGCCGGTGCCCAGCGACGGTACGAAAGTCAGAAGATTGGCTGCGTCCGACACCGCCGCGGCCAGGAAAGCCTGATCACGGGCATTCGTCATCCGCATGGCGAACAGGGTGCTGCATTGCGACATGATCGTCGCGTCGAGTTCGGCGGGCCGTTGGGTGACCAGGCCGAGGTGGACGCCATGCTTCCGGCCTTCACGGGCGATCCGCGACAGGGCGCGGCGCGTCGGCGTGAAGCCCACGGAGCGATCGGCCGAGGCGAACCGGTGTGCCTCCTCGCACACGAACAGTAGTGGGATCGCACCCTCGCTCCAGATTCCGAACTCGAAGGCGAGCCGGCAGAGAACGCACACCACGGCATCGACGACCTCCATGGGCAGGCCGGCGAGCTGCATGATCGTCATCGGCCGCCCGTCGGGGTCGAGGCGGAACAGATGCGCGAGAATCTCCCCCATCATGTCGCCGCCGACATTGGCGTTCTCGAACATGAAGCCGTGGCGGGGATCGTTCCGGATGGCCTCGATCCGGGTAATCAACCGGTGATAGTGCATCCGCGAGACGCGGTTCTCCAAGCGCCCCATCCGCTCGTCGATGAGCCCGATCAGGTCCTGCAACATGTAGGGAACCGGCGTGTCGACGGTGTAGCCGGAAACTTTGCCGATGCTGCGCTTGACGATCTGCCGGTCGCTCGTTTCCTTGTATTGGGCGTACTTGCTCTTCGCGAGGGGGATCAGTTCCGCCAGAATCTCGATCTCCTCATCGATGGCCGGGCGGCCACCGTAGATCACGTCGGCGATCTCCTCGAGGTTGAACAACCAGAACGGGAGCTTGAGCGTGCGCGGACTGATCACGCTGGCGCGGTCACTGAAGCTGGCGGCATATTCGTTGTGCACGTCCAGCAGGAAGATCCGCACCGCAGGCTTGGCGCGCATGACCTCGTCCAGGATGACGGCGACGCCGCTCGATTTACCCACCCCGGTGGCTCCGAGCACCGCGAAGTGCTTGGAAAGCAGGTCATCGATCTTGATGCAGGCCGGTGTGTCGGGATCCTGATAGAGTGCGCCGACGGCTGCCGTATTGGCTGCCGACACGTGGTGCACCACGCGCAGGTCCTCAGGCGACAGCAGATCGACGGTGTCGCCGATTGCGGGATAGCAGGTCACACCGCGATTGAAGCGATGCGTGCCGTTCACCGCGACGAACTCGCCCAGCAGGTCGAGGCTCGCATAGGCCCCCGGGAGCCGGCCGCGTTCGCTGTCCGACGACAACGTCGTGATGATCCCGATGAGGACGGCGGTTCCAGCGTGGATCCGAACCAGATTCCCGACCGTGACCCGCACCTTGGGCCGCCCGTCTTGGGCGTAGAGTTCAAGATGGACCTTCGACCCGTCGATGGACGTCACTGAGCCCATCTGCGCAGCGGTATCGTGGTTCAGGACCGTTCCATCGCCGCCCAACATCATCCGCACCCTGGTCCGAAACAGAAGCGGACCGAGACTGGAGGGCGGTGCTTAAAGTTCCGACAAAGAATTTCGGACAGCCGGCACGATGCTTAACCAATGGCTTATCGAAAAGAGGCGCAATCAAGGTTTTATTGAACGACCTTAGGCAGCCGCTATCGTGAACCGGACCCCCTGAATCTCGCGCGCGAGCGGTCGGGGCCGCCGCACAGGAAGGCGTGCCGCCGGTGGACACCGCATCCGTCTGAGCGGCCGGCTGCCGGAACCGCGCGCAACCGTCTTCCGCGTCGACCTAGGCCGGTCGCACCTCATCGAAATGTTCACGGATCCAGCACTCGCCGGAAATGCGCGCGCCGTTCTGGGTCACGAAGGCATAAGGGGAGTGCTCCACCACCGTGCCTCCACGGGCACGAATGATCCATCGGAAACATCGGGGATCGTCCACGCACGGAACGATCTCGACCGTATGGGAGCGAACTGTAGCGATCGACATGAGGTATCAACGTCTGAAAACCGAAAACCGCTCCACGGGCCGTGCGCGGACGGTTACCGAGGCGTATGGGCACGGGCACGTTTCGCGCTTCACCCTCCTGCCAAACCCCCGACCGGGTGTGACTGCTGCGCCGAGCGAAAGGGAAGCCGCATGCCGATCAAGGCACTCAACGACCGGAAGAAGCTGTCGAACGACTTCAATGAGGCGAACGATGCGTTCATCGACGAGGTGCTGAGCGCGCTGCAGAGCGGCCGAATTCCCGTCGATCTGGCGCGCGCCTATCTCGCGCATCCCGTTGCGATGATGCACACGGACGGGGCGCAGGCGGTGGCCAACTACTTCGAGCGCATCTTGGCCCAGCGGCCGAACATCGATTGGGCGCCGGGGAGCTGACGGCAGCGCCGGTTACCGAGGAGAGGAAGCACGGATGACCGCCGACGAGATCGAGGAACTGAATCGAGCCCGCGCCGCCCTGGCGCGCCAGCGGAACGCCATCGCCCGACGGCTGGGTGGCCTCGACGTGGCGCCGATTTCCATGGCGGAAGACCTGACCCGGACCCTGCTCGCCATCGAAGCGGTGGATCGCGCCCTGGTCGATGCCGGGCAGCCTCACGTCGACGTCCATCAGATGTCCGGGGCCTAGAACCATTTCCGATCGGGTCGGGAGGAGGTTGATCGCCGAGCCCGTGCCGAACGTGGCGCGGGTCCTCTCTCCTGTTCGGGATAGGGATCGGGTGAGGGTTTTGCGGCTTTCAGACGAGACGTGACCTGAAAGCGCGGTCATGGCGCCGTCGACTCGAAATCGTCTTGTCCCTCAACCCAACCCTCTCCCGCACGCGCTACGATGGTCACAGATCCGGGTCGGCCACGGGCGCTGGCGGCAGAACGCGACGCGCCCCCTCTCCCGAGCGGGAGAGGGTTGGGGTGAGGGGCGAGACGCCTCAGGATCAGGCACGCGGTCGATATGCGGTCTTGTCGGGCTTTCTGCGGATGCCACCTATCCCTCACCCTGTCCCTCTCCCGACGGATCTCAAGCCTGCCCGAGATCCCCAATGAGAAGCCCAAGTCGGGCAAGCCCGACTTTGGTGGAGAGGGGACCCGCGGCCGATCCTGAAGCCGCGTTGCCAAAGCAGAGCTGTGAATCCGCTGGTCCGCACAGGGGAGGGGGCATGGCGCGGCTGTCTCGCGCGGAGACGCCCGTGTTCCAGACCATTGTGACATGATCGGGAACGACCTCGCTGCGGCCTGCGCGCAACCTTGCGCCGTAGTCCCGGGCGGGCGTACAGGCTCGGGTGCTCTCAGGAGACCGCACGATGACAGACCGCCTGCCCGGCTTCAACACGCTGGCGATCCACGCGGGCGCCGCACCCGATGCAGCCACGGGCGCGCGGGCCACGCCGATCTATCAGACCACCAGCTTCGTGTTCGACGATGTTGATCATGCCGCATCGCTGTTCGGGCTGCAGGCCTTCGGCAACATCTACACGCGGATCACCAACCCGACGAACGCCGTGCTGGAGGAGCGCATCGCGGCGCTCGAGGGCGGAACGGCTGCCCTGGCGGTCGCCTCCGGCCATGCGGCCGAATTCCTGACCATGCACGCCCTGATGCAGCCGGGCGACGAGTTCGTGGCCTCGAACAAGCTCTACGGCGGCTCGATCAACCAGTTCAATCACTCGTACAAGAATTTCGGCTGGTCGGTGGCCTGGGCCGACAACGACGATCCGGCGTCCTTCGAGGCGGCGATTACGCCGCGTACCAAGGCCATCTTCTGCGAATCGATCGCCAATCCCGGCGGCGTCATCACCGACATCGCGGCGCTGGCGCAGGTCGCCAAGAAGCACAACATACCGCTCGTCGTCGACAACACGATGGCGACGCCGTACCTGATCCGGCCCTTCGAGTACGGCGCCGACATCGTCGTGCACTCGGCGACGAAGTTCCTCGGCGGGCACGGCAACTCCATCGGTGGCCTGATCGTCGACGGCGGCTCGTTCCAGTGGGCCGGCGACGCCCGCTACCCGATGATGAGCCAGCCGCGGCCGGAATATTCCGGCATGGTGTTGGCCGAGACCTTCGGCAATTTCGGATTCGCCATCGCGTGCCGGGTGCTCGGCCTACGCGATCTCGGCCCGGCGCTCTCGCCGTTCAACGCCTTCCTGATCCTCAACGGGATCGAGACCCTGCCACTGCGCATGCAGCGCCATTCCGACAACGCGCTGACGGTGGCCAAGCATTTGTCGGCGCATCCGGCGGTCTCTTGGGTGAGCTATCCGGGGCTCGAGACCGACCGGTACCACGCGCTGGCCAAGCGCTACACGCCGAACGGCGCCGGGGCGGTCTTCACCTTCGGTCTCAAGGGCGGCTACGAGGCGGGCGTGAAGCTCGTATCGAACCTGCAGCTGTTCTCGCACCTCGCCAATATCGGCGACACCCGCTCGCTGATCATCCACCCGGCCTCGACGACGCACCGCCAGCTCACGGATGCGCAGAAGACCGCGGCGGGAGCCGGACCTGAAGTGGTGCGTCTGTCGATCGGCCTGGAGGACCCGGCGGACCTGATCGAGGATCTGGACTCGGCCCTCGGCGACTGACGGGTTTTCGCCCTTCGATCCGGCGCGGTGGTCGCGACCACGGCGACGAATCGAAGGCAGCGCGACTTCGGTCGCATCGGGCGCCACCTGGATGACGCCGGGGCGTCCGAAACGGCGGCGTGTCGCGGCGACGTCGATCGGACGCCGCCGGCCGTCGACACGGAGGGCGACCGCCTGCGAGTGGCTCAGAAGGCCTCCGTCTCCAGTGCCATGGTGCTCTCCGCTCCCGCCTTGATCCGGGTCAGGCGCAGGGCGGTCTCCGGCAGCATCCGCTCCATGAAGAACCGGCCGCTCGTCAGCTTCGACTCCCAGCGCGGGGAGGGGGCCTCGGCGTGCTTGGCCAGGGCAGCCTTGGCGATCCTCGCCCACATGTAGCCCAAGGCCACGAGGCCGAAGAGGTGCATGAAGTCGGTGGCTCCGGCCCCGGCATTGTCGGGCTTGGCGAACGCGTTCTGCATCAGCCACATGACCGCGCCCTGGAGATCGTTCAGCCCGGCCTGGAGCGGCTTCGTGAACGGCGCCATGGCGGGGTCCTCGCCATGGTCCTTCAGGAAGGTCTGGACCTCGCCCAGGAAGGTCATCATCGCCCGGCCGCCGTCCTTCGGCAGCTTGCGGCCGATCAGGTCCATGGCCTGGATGCCGTTGGCGCCCTCGTAGATCATGGCGATGCGGGCATCGCGCACGAACTGCGACATGCCCCATTCCTCGATGTAGCCGTGGCCGCCCAGCAGCTGCTGCGCTTCCACCGCGTTGGCGAACCCCCGGTCGGTGAAGACGCCCTTCACCACCGGGGTAAGCAGTCCGAGATGGTCGTCCGCGGTCTGCCGCTCCTTGGCGTCCTCGGAACGATGGAGAATGTCGGCCTGAAGCGCGGTCCACAGCATGAGGGCGCGGGCCGCCTCGTTGAAGGCGCGGATCTGCATCAGCGTCCGGCGCACGTCCGGATGGACGATGATCGGGTCGGCGGCGCGCTCGGGCGCCTTCGCGCCGGTCAAGGCCCGACCCTGGAGACGATCCTTCGCGTAGGCTGCGGCGTTCTGATAGGCGACCTCAGACTGCCCGAGTCCCTGGACGCCCACGGCGAGCCGCGCCTCGTTCATCATCACGAACATGGCGTTGAGGCCGCGATTCTCCTGGCCCACCAGCCAGCCGGTCGCCCCGTCGTAGTTCATCACGCAGGTGGCGTTGCCGTGAATGCCCATCTTGTGCTCGAGGGAGCCACAGGACACGCCGTTGCGGGCGCCCAGCGAGCCGTCCGCATTCACCAAGACCTTCGGCACCACGAACAGCGAGATGCCCTTCGTTCCGGCGGGTGCGCCCTCTATCCGGGCGATGACCAGATGGATGATGTTCTCGGAGAGGTCATGCTCGCCGGCCGAGATGAAGATCTTCGTGCCGGTGATGCTGTAGGAGCCGTCGCCGTTCGGCGCGGCCTTGGTCTTGAGCAGCCCGAGATCCGTGCCGCAATGCGGCTCGGTGAGGTTCATGGTACCGGTCCAGGCGCCTTCGACCATCCTGGGGAGATAGAGGGCCTTCTGCTCTTCCGAGCCGTGGACCAGGAGCGCCGCCATCGCGCCCTGCGTCAGGCCGGGATACATCCCGAAGGCGAGATTTGCGCCCGAGGCGAATTCCTGGATCGCCGTGTTCAGCGTGTGCGGCAGGCCCTGGCCGCCATAGGCCTCGGGCACCGACAGGCCCATCCAGCCGCCGCTCGCGTAGGTGTCGTAGGCCGCCTTGAATCCCGCGGGCGTGCGGACCGTGCCGTCCGCCTCCCGGCGGCAGCCCTCCATGTCGCCGGTGCGGTTGATCGGCGCCAGCACCTCCTCGGCGAGCTTCGCGCCCTCGCGCAGGACCGCCTCGACCACGTCCGGGGACGCGTCGGCGAATCCGGCGAGGTTGTCCCGCGCATGGAAGCCGAGGACATCGTTGAGCAAGAACAGCGTGTCCTCGACCGGAGCGCGATACTGCGGCATCTCTGGTTCCCCCGTCTGGTGCAGGCCTCTCGGAACGGCCCGCCGCGTTGGCCGCATGTAAACGCCACGCCGGCTCTGTAGCAACGGCCCGGCCTCGCGATCCCGCGACAGGCGCGGGCGTTCCACGCCCCGGCTCGCGCACGGCGATTACCCCCGTCAGCCGGACCTTAACCTTGTGTTTACCAAGAAAGTTAATGGTCACTTTCGAACGATCCGACGCGTGCGTTCGTGGATACCGAATTGCGGTCCCGCCCTGCGCAGAGGAATCGGACGCCGAACGCTGCCGACGACAGGCCACCGATGACCCGCAACGCGATGCCGCAGCTCGACAGTTTCGATCCCGAGGTGCTCGATGCGGCCCGCGACGTCGCGGCGCGGGCCGGCGTGCCCCTCGAGACCTGGATCGCGTCGGTGATGCCGCAGCAGCAGTCCGGTGCGCAGGGGAACCGTCGGCATCGGCGTCGCCACCGCGCCGAGCAGGCCGCCGGGGCGCCGGCCCGGACCGAATCGGCGCCCGACAGATCTTTCTCCTCGAGCCCCGACCTTGAGCAGGCGGCGCACGTCTCCGGGGCGCGTGCCGACGGTTACGGCCAGGGCATCGCCGCGCTGATGAACCGCCTGGACGGTCTCGACCGGGCGCTCGACCACGAGCGGCGAGCCACCCAGGAAGCCGAGGCGCGGCGCCTCGCTGAGATCGAGTCCCGCATCGAGCGCGCGCTGAAGGCGGCACCCGTCCAGCGGGTGACCGAGCGGCTCGGCGATATCGAGCGCCGTATGTCCCAGCTCGGCGAGCAGGTCGCCGCCACGCGCCAGCCCGGCCGACGGGGGCGCCCCGCCGCCGCCGACATCCGCAATGCAGTCCAGGACATCCGTCAGCGGCAGCGCGAGCTGGCGCAGGCCGCCGAGCCGGGCCTTGCGGCCTCCGCATCCGACGGCGGTGTCGTCGCCAGCATGCGGATGGACCTCGCGCGCCGTCTGGAGGCGCGGATCGAGGAGGGCATCGCGCCGTCGGAAGCTCTGATCGAGCTTCAGCAGGAGACCGTGCGCCTGCGCGAGGCGATCAACCAGCTGGCCACGAGCCGGGACATCGGTGCCCTCGAGCAGGCGGTGGTCTCTCTGGCGAGCGGTATCGAGCGCGCCCAGGCCGGGACCGATCTCACCGCCATCGCGGTGCCGATCGAGCAGGTTCGGGCGCAGGTCGAGCGTCTGGCGGAGGAGGTGGCGGAGAACGTCCACAGCCGTGTCGCGGAGGACGTCCGCCGCTTGGCCGAACGCCTCGACACCGTTGCGGCCACCGGTGCCGCCGATCCGGATGGTCATACCCTCGCTGGCCTGTTCGGCGAACTCGACGAGATCCGCCGCTTGATCGGCGCCTTGGCCGGTCCGGAGCGGATCCAGGGTCTCGCGCAGAGCCTTCAGGCGGTGAGCGCCCAGATCGCCGAACTGCAGCAGCGGGGCACCGGCCCGGACCTTCGGCCGATCCTGGAGGAGATCCGCAGCGACGTGAAGTTCGCCGCGCCCGCCGCGCTGGCCGAGCAGATCCAGGCGCTTGCTGAAAAGGTCGACGTGCTCTGCGCCCGGGACGACTGGTCCGAGCGCGCCGGTGACGACACGGTCTCCCGCTCCGGCGAGATGGCGTCGATCCACGCGATGCTGCGCAGCCTGGCCGACAAGGTCGATCAGGTCGGTGCCCGATCGGAACACGAGGGCCTCGACGCCCTGGAACGGCAGGTCGTGTCGCTGGCGGGACGCCTCGACGCGCCGGCCAGCGCCGATCCGGCCCTGGCGGGCCTCGAGCGGACCATGGGCGATCTCCTGCGCCAGGTGACGGCCCTGCGGGAGGCGGCGCCGAGCGAGGCCGCGGTGGAGCGCGCCGCGCGCAACGCGGTGGCCCAGACCCTTCAGACTTCCGGCATCGCCGCCGCCGAGACCGGCGAGATCGGTCTCCTGCGCGCCAGCCTCGCTGATATGCAGGCCCGTCAGGTCGCCTCCGATCAGCGGCTCGGGACGACCCTCGAGGGCGTACAGTCGGCCCTCGAACGCCTTCTCGTCCGTCTCGGCCCGGCGGAGGCCGTACCGGCTCGGGCTCCGTCCCTCGACGAGCGCCTGATGTCATCCACGAGTCCAGAGGTGGCGCTCGCCCCGGTCGAGGCGCGTGCGAAGCCGCGGCGCGACCTCGGCGAGGCTTCGCGTCTGGCCGACGATCTGCTCGAGCCCGGCAGCGGCCGGCCGACGCGCGAGCCGCGTACCCCCCGGGACCCCTCCGGTCGCCGGACGGTCCAAGAGCGCCGCGCCGACCTTGCCGCCGCACGCGCGCCCGTCGAGGCCGGCTCCGAAACCGACATCAAGACCAGCTTCATCGCTGCCGCAAGGCGGGCCGCGCAGGCCGCCCAGGCAGAGCTGGCCTCCGAGGCGCCGGCCGAGCGCCGGGAGGCTCGAAGCGACCGGGGCGCCGCCCTTTCGGAGGCTGCGACGGGCCGCCTTGGCCGGCTGCGCGCCGAGATCGACCGCCGCCGCCGGCCGCTCCTGCTTGGCCTGGCCGCTATCGTGCTGGCGTTGGGGGCGCTTCAGGCGATCACCATGCGCAGCCCGGAGGAGCCGCGGCCCGTCGTCCCGACGAGCCAGGTCGCTCCCGCCCGTGAGGATGCCGCCGCCGTTCAGAAGGATATGCCGAACGAGACCTCGACGGAGGCCCCGAAGGCCGCTTCGGACGCCAAGCCCCCCGTGACCGATCCGACGACGACCCAGGCCCTCCCGAATCCCGTGCCGGCCGAGGCGCGCGCCTCCGCCAAGTCGGCTGTGCCGCAGGTCGCCGGTATGAACGCCCTTCAGGCCGATCTCGGCAACCTGCCGCCGGCCCTCACCAAGGTTAGGCTCGCCGCCCTCGACGGGGACGGCACGGCGATCTGGGATCTCGCCACGCGGGAGGCCGATGGCCGCGGCATGCCCCGCGACCTGTCTGTGGCGGCCAAGCTCTATGAGAAGCTGGCCTCGGCCGGTTACGCGCCCGCCCAGTACAAGCTTGCGGGCCATTACGAGAAGGGCTCCGGCCTCGTCCGCGATCTCGACAAGGCGAAGCTGTGGTATGGTCGTGCCGCCGAGCAGGGCCATGCCCGCTCGATGCACAATCTGGCGGTGCTCTACGCTGAAAACCCCGCGGCCAACGGCAAGCCCGACTTCGCCTCGGCGGCCTCGTGGTTCCGCCAGGGCGCCGAGTTCGGCGTCCGCGACAGCCAGTACAATCTCGCCGTGCTCTACGCGCGCGGGCTCGGCCTGACGCAGGATCTCGTACAATCCTACGCCTGGTTCTCGGCCGCTGCTGGCCAGGGCGACGACGATGCCGGCAAGAAGCGCGACGACGTGGCCAACAAGCTGAGCCCTGCCGATCTGGCGAGCGCGAAGAGCCTCGCGGCCAACTTCAAGCCGCGAAAGATTGACGCGGCCGTCAACGAGCCTCCGGCACCCAAGGCGCCCAACAACGCACCGATGTCGCTGCTCGGCGCGCCGATGCCGAACGCGGTGCCGTTCACGGCTCCGCCGCGCCGGAGCTGATCAAGACCCGGGACATGGCCCGTCCGATGTCCCGACCTTGACCGCCGTGCCGCGATGCGGGAACGCTCCCGCCGGGCGACGGCGGATCGAGGGTCGGATCGCACGGATCGCCGACCCTTGCCCTGCTCGGAGGATGGATGGCGCACCGGAACCCTGTCCCGTTCGGCGCGATCGTCCTGGGGGTGGCCGGTCTCGTTCCGTTCCTGGGATTCGCCGCCCTGGCGGTGTCGGGCAGCGACGGTGGCCTGAGCAGCCTCGGCCTGTCGCCGCGGACCATCCTGTCCGCCTACGGGGCGGTGATCGCCTCCTTTCTGGGCGGGATCCGTTGGGGGGCCGCGGCCGCGCGCAATGCCGGCAATGGCGACTACCTCGTGGCCATCATCCCGTCCCTCGTGGCCTGGGCCGCGATGGCGGCGCCCGCTCCCTGGGACCTGCGCATCCTCGGTGGACTCGTGCTCGCCTGGGGCTTCGTCGACCAGGATCTGTCCCGCCGCGGCCTGACGCCCCTCTGGCTCGGTCGCCTGCGCCTGGTGCTTTCGGGCGTCGCCGGAGCCGCCCTGCTGGTGGCTGCCTGAGGCTGGACGCCGCGACCCCGAGATGGAGTGTGCAAAACCTCAGGTTTCGCGCGCCATCTCGCGCAGGAGGTTCAGGACCGCGTTGCGTCGTGCCGGCGACCTGATCGCGCGGAACAGGGCGGCGATTTCCTCACATTGCCGGTCGGTCGGATCCGCATCCGCCTTCGTGGGCGGCTCGGTCTGCCGGAAGTAAGTCGGGCAGATGTTCAGCGTGGCGGCGATCCGGTCGAGGAGCCAGCGTGTCGTCGGCGGTGTCGCATCGTGTGTCATGCCGTTGAGACTCGCACTCCCCCGCTGAGCCCAATCGAACGGCGGAGCTTCTCGGAGCCAGACTAGCCTTTCGGTCGCGAAGATGCCATCCTCAGGTTGCATTCAACGTGAGTTTTGTCGCAAGGCGTGCATCAAGTCTGGGATAGGGAATGCCGCATTCGAAGCATCTCGATCGGACCTTCAACGTCTTGCGCGACCTGGAACGGGCCGCCACCCCGGATGAGGTCGCGCGATTGCTCGTCGACGCGTTCGCCCGCTAAGGGGGTCTCCTACATCATGGCCGGGATCGTGCCCGAGCCCGGCCTTCCGGCGCGCCGTCACGGCGGGTTCGTCCTAGCGAGCACGATGCCGGACGGGTGGACGCGTCGATACGTCTCGCAGGGCTATGCCCGCCACGACCCCACGGTCCGCCGGCTGTGCACCAGCGCGACACCCTTCGACTGGAGCGCCGTGCTGCCGGACACGCCCGCCGCGGGCCGGGTCATGGACGAGGCCTGCGAGTTCGGCATCCGTGCGGGCATCACGGCGCCGTTCGTGACCCTCGACGGGGAACCGGGCGGGATCAGCGTGTCGGGTGACCGGATCGAGATCGATCCGGCCGAGCGCGTGGCGGTCAACCTGGTGGCGACCTACGCGGTCGGCCAGTTGCTGCTGATGAACAGCCGTCCGGCTGCGCGTGAGCCTGCGCGCCTCTCGCCTCGGGAGCGCGAGGCCCTGCAATTGGCGGCGGAAGGGAAGACCGACATCGAGATCGGTATGGTCATGGGCATCACCGCCTCGGGCGTCGATTACCATCTGCGCTCGGCCCGGTCGAAGCTCGATACGGTCAACCGCGCCCACACCGTCGCGCAGGCGCTTCGGTCCGGGCTGATAACCTAGACACGACACGGTCTGCGCTGGCCTTTCCGAGCCGCCGACCCTGCTTGGCCGCAAGTCGTTGGCCGGACAGGCGGCCTGGGACGCCGACCCTACGAGTTCTCGTATTACACAGCCCATCGCCAAACGGGGACAACCCACGTCGGTCCAACGTGAGGTTCCGTCGTGATCCACATCGTCACTCCCGCCAACGCGCATCGATACGCCGACGCGATGGAACAGGCCTGGCGCCTGCGCCACGAGATCTTCGTCGCAGAGAAAGGGTGGACCGAGCTGGCTCGTCCGGATGGCCGGGAGATCGACCAGTTCGATACGCCGCACGCCGTCCATTTCCTCGCCATGGAAGGCGATGCGGTCATCGGCTACAGCCGACTCCTGCCGACCACCCGCCCGCATCTCCTCTCGGACGTCCTGCCGCAGCTCTGCGAGGGCGAGCGGCCGGTCGGCCCGCATATCTGGGAATGGACCCGCCAGGCCGTGGCGCGCTCGCACCGTGCCCGGGGCCGGATAATCAACCCGGTCTCGATCGCGCTGCTAACCGGTATCGTTGAGTGGGGCCTCGCCCATGGGGTGAGCACCCTGCTCCTGCAGATGCCGACCCTGTACATGATCCAAGTCATCCAGCTGCATTTCCGCCCGCAGCCCCTCGGCCTGCCGGTGCAGATCGCGGGCGAGGAGATCATGGCGGCCACAGCCCGGTTCGATGCCCGCACGCTGGCCAAGCTGCGCGCGGTCCGCGGCGACGCCCGCTCGGTCCTGGTTTCCGAACCCGGTTACCTGGTGGCTTGAGCATGACCTTCGACAGCAACGACAGGGCGCTGGATGCCCTCGCCACGCAGTGCCTTCAGGTTCGCGAACTGGTCGACACCATCGGCAATCCGCTGATGCGCGCGGCCATCGACCTCCTGCTCATCGAGGTCGCCCGGGCGCTGGCCGAAACATGCCCGCCGGAACACGGGCGAAGCACCTGAGACGACCGCCGCCGCTTGCGCGGAAACAGGACCGGCGGGCGCCTCCGCAAGGCGCCCGCCGGTCTTCGAACCGAGGCTTGGGCGTCAGGCGCCCATCGCGGTCTTCAGGTTCTGGTCGACCTTGTCGAGGAAGCCGGTGGTCGAGAGCCACTTCTGATCGGGACCAACCAGCAGGGCGAGGTCCTTGGTCATGTGCCCGGCCTCGACGGTATCGACGCAGACCTTCTCCAGGGTCGCGGAGAACTTCGCCAGATCGTCGTTGCCGTCGAGCTTGGCGCGGTGCGACAGGCCGCGGGTCCAGG
This sequence comes from Methylobacterium sp. P3_A11, assembly GCF_056403155.1. Taxonomy (NCBI): domain Bacteria; kingdom Pseudomonadati; phylum Pseudomonadota; class Alphaproteobacteria; order Hyphomicrobiales; family Methylobacteriaceae; genus Methylobacterium; species Methylobacterium sp. P3_A11. Next base: position 92,936 of record NZ_JBFUGA010000001.1, on the reverse strand, counting down.
CGAAGATCGACGCGATCGAGTTGGTCGAGGTCTCGCGGCCCTTCTGGTGCTCACGATAGTGGCGGGTGACCGTACCGTGGGCGGCCTCGGCCTCCACGGTCTGGCCGTCCGGTGTCATCAGCACCGAGGTCATCAGGCCGAGCGAGCCGAAGCCCTGCGCGGCCGTATCGGACTGCACGTCGCCATCGTAGTTCTTGCAGGCCCAGACGTAGCCGCCGGACCACTTCAGGCACGAAGCGACCATGTCGTCGATCAGGCGATGCTCGTAGGTGAGGCCGAGCGCCTTGAACTTCGCCTCGAATTCCTCCTCGTAGACCTTCTGGAACAGGTCCTTGAACCGGCCGTCATAGACCTTGAGGATGGTATTCTTGGTCGACAGGTAGACCGGGTACTTGCGCGCCAGGCCATAGTTCAATGAAGCGCGGGCGAAGTCGATGATCGACTGGTCGAGGTTGTACATCGACATGGCGACGCCGGCATCGGGGAACTTGAACACCTCCTTCTCGATGACCGTGCCGTCGTCGCCCTCGAACTTGATCGTCAGGCGGCCCTTGCCAGGCACCTTGAAGTCGGTGGCGCGATACTGGTCGCCGTAGGCGTGGCGGCCGATCACGAAGGGCTGGGTCCAGCCGGGCACGAGGCGCGGCACGTTCTTGCAGATGATCGGCTCGCGGAAGATCACGCCGCCCAGGATGTTGCGGATCGTGCCGTTGGGCGAGCGCCACATCTCCTTGAGGCCGAATTCCTGCACCCGCTGCTCGTCGGGGGTGATGGTGGCGCACTTCACGCCGACGCCGTGGCGCTTGATCGCCTCGGCGGCATCGACGGTCACCTTGTCGTTGGTGGCGTCGCGGTGCTGAACGCCGAGATCGTAGTATTCGAGGTCGAGATCGAGATAGGGATGGATCAGCTTGTTCTTGATCTCGGCCCAGATGATCCGGGTCATCTCGTCGCCGTCGAGTTCGACGACGGGGTTCGCTACCTTGATCTTCGCCATGGACCGATGCCTTCCCGCTTTGTTCCGGCGCACGGCATGCAAGGACCGTGCGGTTGGTGTCCCGAGGTCGTCGCTCAAGTGCCCCGGGTCGAAATCGCCCCGCGACATAGCGCGACCCTCCCGGCGACGGAAGGCGGCTGCTGTCATCCGGGCGGCTTCGTCACCCGGGTCTCGACGGGCGAGGTCCGGTCGTGCCAGAGGGCCGGAATGACCAGCCCTGACGCGCCAGGCGAAAGCCCGAGGAAGACCCTGGAACTGCCCCCCGGCCTCACCCCGGCGGTGATCCTGGTGGAGCCGCAGCTCGCCGAGAACATTGGCATGACGGCCCGCGCCATGGCGAATTTCGGCCTGTCGGACCTACGCCTCGTCAACCCGAAGAACGGCTGGCCCAAGAAGGGCGTCCGCGAGGCGGCCTCCGGCGCCACCCACGTCCTCGATCGGGCGACGATTTTCGGCAGCGTCGCCGAGGCGATCGCCGATTGCCGCTACGTGCTGGCGACCACGGCCCGCGAGCGCGGGCAAATGAAGCGGGTCTTCTCGCCCGAGGAGGCCATGGGCGAACTCGTGGCCCGGGACGGACAGCGCACGGCGGTCATGTTCGGCCGCGAGCGGGTCGGGCTCACCAACGACGAGGTGTCCCTGGCGGACGCGATCGTCACCTTTCCGGTTTCACCGGACTTCCCGTCGCTGAACCTTGCCCAGGCGGTGCTGCTCGTCGGCTATGCGTGGCGTCAGGCCAGCGGCCGGGCGCGATTGCCGTTTTCCGGAGAGTTGCTGTCGCCTCCGGCCACGCGTGAGGCGCTGATCGGCCTGTTCGGAAGCCTGGAATCCGCCCTCGACGAGGCCGGCTTCTATCCGCCGGAGAAGAGAGAGATCATCGCCCGCAACATGCGCGACATGCTGCACAGGATGAGCCTCACCGAGCAGGATGTGCGGACGTTTCGCGGCGCGCTGCGGGCTCTGACGCGCCGGAACGCCTGATCACGCGCCCGCCGATTTCATCTCGGGCGGCTTGCCGCCGCCGAAGCAGCGGCCGACCGCCTCCCAGAACGCAGTCTGCTCCTCGGGGGTGCACTGCGCCATCCGCGCCTCGACCTTGGCGCGGCCCGCCACCGCGTCGGGTGTCGCGGCAACCTCGGATTCGCTCGGGTGTCCGGCCTGGGCCATGGGCAATTCTCCGTCGCGGAACCAAAGCCGAGCTGGACGGGGCGGTTCCGTTGCGCCTCGCAATCGGGCATGGAGGCCGCGCAACCCGGAGGTGCCGCCCGTCGGCGGGGAAGAGGCCGGAGGACCGCGTGCGGCTCAGCGTTGACCATCTGGCCTGCCGCCGCTCCGGGCGCCGCATCTTCTCGAACCTCGCCTTCGCCCTCGGACCCGGGGACGCCCTGGCGGTCACCGGCCGGAACGGCGCCGGAAAATCCAGCCTGCTCGCCATCCTCTCCGGTCGGCTGCGGCCCGATGCCGGGCGCCTCGCCGTCGCCGATATGGGAGAGGCGGGCCTGCCCGAATGCCTGCATGCCGTGGGGCACCGGGATGGCCTGAAGAGTTCGCTGACGGCCGGAGAGAACCTGCTGTTCGCCCAGCGGCTCCTTGGCGCGCCGCGCCTGAGTCCGCGCGACGCCCTGGCGCGGCTCGACCTCGGCCATGCCCACGACCTGCCGGTGGCCTACCTGTCGGCGGGTCAGCGGCGGCGGGTCGCGCTGGCACGGCTCCTGGTCTGCGCGCGCCCGCTCTGGCTGCTCGACGAGCCCACCGCCGCGCTCGACGCGGCCTCCCAGGCGGTCCTGGCCGGGCTCATGACCGACCACCGGGCCGGCGGTGGCCTGGTGATCGCCGCGACGCATCAGCCGCTGGACATGCCCGGCGCGACCGAGTTGCGCATCGAGGCCGCCGGACTGGCGGCCGCGGAGCCGCTGGAGGATTGGGCGTGACCGGCGCGTTCCTCGCCCTCATCGCCCGCGACCTGCGGCTCGCCGGACGCGTCGGCGGCTCCGGCGCCCTGTCGCTGGTCTTCTTCCTGATGATCGTCGCTCTGGTGCCCTTCGCCCTCGGGCCGGACCTGAACCTGCTGTCGCGGATCGGCCCGGCGATCCTCTGGCTCGCCGCGGTACTGTCGACCCTGATCGGCCTCGACCGCTTGTTCCAGGCCGACGAGGAGGACGGCTCCCTCGACCTGATGACCGCCGCGCCGGTGCCCCTCGAACTCGTGGTCCTCGCCAAGGTGGCGGCACAGTGGCTGACCACGGGGCTGCCCCTGGCGCTCGCCGCGCCGCTTTTCGGCCTGCTGGTGGCCCTCGACGGGACCGCCATGGGTGCCACGTCCCTGACCCTGCTGGCGGGGACGCCGGCGCTCAGCTTCATCGGCGCGGTGGGCGCGGCGCTGACGGCCTCGATTCGCCGGGGCGGCCTGATCCTCGCCGTGCTGGTGCTGCCGCTGATGATCCCGACGCTGATCTTCGGTGTCTCGGCCGCTCAGGCGGCGAGCGGCGGGACGGTGCCGTTCCTCGTGCCCCTGGCGGTGCTGACGGCGCTGACGTTGATCGCCGCCGTGGTCGGGACGTTCGCGGCGGCGGCGGCGCTTCGCTGGCCGGAGTAACGCTCGACGACTATGCGATCGGCACCTCGGTTACTGTGCCGAAGGCGGCCATATCCAAATACCATGATTATGTCATGGTCGCCTCTGCGTTTCCTTCTGGCGCCCGGTTGGCCGTCGATGCGTTGACGCGACACCGGCCCGTGTCTATAGAGCGCACTTCGCCGAGGGGCCGCGTTTTCGCGCGCGCTGCGTCTCGGCTATCGCCCGACAACCTGACGCGACGACCGATTTCCGGCAGAGCCGGCCCGTCGGCATCGCCCGACGAGAAACACGAGGACGTACATGGCCAACACCGCTTCGGCCAAGAAGATGACCCGCAAGATCGCCAAGCGCACGGCGATCAACCGCTCGCGCCGCTCGCGCATGCGTACCTTCGTCCGCAAGGTCGAGGAGGCCATCGCCACCGGCAACCAGCAGGACGCGCTCGCCGCCCTCCGCGCCGCCGAGCCCGAAATGATGCGCGCTGCTCAGCACGGCATCGTTCACAAGAACAATGCCTCGCGGAAGGTCTCGCGCCTCGCCGCCCGCGTGAAGGCGCTCGCCGCCTAAACCGTCCTCACACTCGAGACGGCTCCAAGCCCGGCCATCGCGCCGGGCTTTTTCGTGCGCGCTGTCCAGCGAGTCGGCGATGCGTTTGCGCCCGCACCGAACCGTTAACCCTGTTCAAGAATCGGTGCGATTGCAGAGTCGTGGGTCGACGTGTAGCTTAACAGAAACTGACGACGACCAAGCAAAACACAGCGATTTTGGGACTCGAACGAATCAATCTGATTCGACAAGACTCTAGCGTCCGTGTTCAGCGCCGCCGGGAACACTTGGGAATGGGAATCCAAGCCATCCCCACAAGTCCCAGTGTTAAAGGAACCGTAGGTAATTGTTGATAGGCTCTCCCAATCGGCAAAAGTTCCTCGCGTTGGGGTTGACTCCACGCAGAGGACTTGGTCCCGCCGGTTCTTGCGGGACGCTGAGGGCGTAAATCGTGCGTACGCGCGGCCTGCAGGTTCCTGTGGGCAGCGTCGGGAGAGCCAGTGATGCGTGTCGACGGAACGGTGGCGAGCGACGACGACGGGGGCCGCAGCAGCGGCGGCAACGTGGATTATGGATCTGCCTGGGCTCGGGTGAAGCGTCGGCTGCGGGCCGAGCTCGGCGAGGATGTGTTCGCGAGCTGGTTCGCCCGCCTCGAGCTGGAGACCGTGGCCGGCAGCACGGCCCGGCTCACGGTTCCGACCCGATTCCTCAAGAGCTGGATCGAGTCGCACTACCTAGACCGCGTGCTGAACACCTTCAAGGCCGAGGTCGAGGAGATCGCGCGGATCGAGGTCGGCGTACGCGGGACCGGCGCGCCGGTCCGGCCGGTCGCCGCGGGGGCGTCCAAGCCCGGTCCGGTGAGCGGGCCTCTCGCYCGCATCCACGCCGCCAGCGCGCCGATGCCCGTCGCTGCGGCCGCGCCGGCCTCTGAATCGCGCAACGCCGACGCCGGGGGCGATCTCAGCGGGACGCCGCTCGACGCGCGTCTGACCTTTGCGAGCTTCGTGATCGGGCGCTCCAACGCCCTGGCCCACGCCGCCGCCGAGCGGGTCGCCAACCACCAGGGGGAGGGCGCCCTCTACAACCCGCTCTATCTCCATGCCGGGGTCGGCCTGGGAAAGACTCACCTGCTGCACGGCATCGGCCACGCCGCCCGCGAGGCGGGGCGCCGGGTCATCTATCTGACCGCCGACCGGTTCATGTACGGCTTCGTCAATGCCCTGAAGACGCAGTCGGCGCTCGCCTACAAGGAGCGGCTGCGCGGCATCGACCTCCTGATCCTGGACGACGTCCAGTTCATCCAGGGCAAGTCGATCCAGGCCGAGTTCGGCCACACGATCAATGCGCTCATCGACGCCGGCCGTCAGGTCGTGGTCGCCTCGGACCGGCCTCCGACCGAACTGGAGGCCCTCGACGAGCGGGTCCGCTCGCGGCTCGGAGGCGGCCTCGTGGTCGAGATCACCGCCCTCGACGAGGCCCTGCGCGTCTCGATCCTGTCGGCTCGCCTCGCCGCCGTGCGGGCGTCGCACCCCGGGTTCGACGTGTCGCCGCAGGTGGCGGCCTACGTGGCCCGGGCGATCACCGCCAACGGCCGCGACCTCGAGGGCGCGGTGAACCGCCTCCTGGCGCATGCCACACTCACCGGCACCGCGGTGACCATGGAGACCGCCGAAAGCGCGATCCGCGACCTCGTGAAGAATCGCGAGCCGAAGCGGATCAAGATCGAGGACATCCAGAAGCTGGTCGCCTCGCGCTACAACGTCTCACGGTCGGACATCCTGTCGGAACGGCGCACCGCCGCGGTGGTGAAGCCGCGCCAGATCGCCATGTACCTGTCGAAGGTGCTGACCCTGCGTTCGCTGCCCGAGATCGGCCGCCGATTCGGTGGCCGCGATCACACCACCGTGCTGCATGCCGTCCGCAAGATCGAGAAGCAGATCGGCGAAGATACGGTGCTCGGAGATGAAGTCGAGCTGCTGAAGCGGATGCTTCAGGACTAGTCGAACCGGGGATGATCATCCGGACGAAGCTGCTCGTCATCGCGCCGCTTCGTCCCTGAATGACGGCGGCGGTGCAGGCGGACCTCGCCTCATCGCTGTCCGACTGAGCCGAGCACTTCCAAAACGGTGCCGCTGTCACGCGCCCTTCGCCCGCTCCGCACATTCGGGGCTGGCCGAGGGCGCGCGTGCCGTGGCAGACTGGCGCGAACCGAGACGGCCTTGTAAGGCCGCGTCGCCGACCGGCGAAGATCGACGCCCCGGGGGAGTGCTGATGACGGACGCCTTCATCTACGACCACGTTCGCACGCCGCGCGGGCGCGGCAAGGCGGACGGCTCCCTCCACGAGGTGACGGCCCTGCGTCTCGCCGAGACGGCGCTGCGCGCCCTCAAGGATCGCAACGGCCTCGATACCGGCCTGATCGACGACGTGATCCTGGGCTGCGTCGACCCCGTCGGTGAGGCGGGCGGCGACATCGCCCGGGCCGCGGCCCTGGTGGCGGATTACGGCGCGCAAGTTCCGGGCGTGCAGATCAACCGGTTCTGCGCCTCGGGCCTCGACGCGGTGAACTTCGCGGCCGCACAGGTCATGAGCGGGCAGCACGCGATGGCGGTGGGCGGCGGCGTCGAATCGATGAGCCGCATCGGAATCGGCGCCTCTGGCGGCGCGTGGCCGGTCGATCCGGCGATCGCCATCAAGTCCTACTTCATGCCGCAGGGCGTCTCGGCCGACCTGATCGCCACCAAGTACGGCTTCACCCGAGACGATTGCGACGCCTACGCGGTCCGTTCGCAGGAGCGCGCGGCGAAGTCCTGGGCCGATGGCCTGTTCGAGGGGTCCGTGGTTCCGGTCCGCGACGTGAACGGCATCACGCTTCTCGATCGCGACGAACACATGCGGCCCGGCACCGACATGCAGTCGCTCGCTTCGCTGAAGGCGTCCTTCGTGCAGATGGGCCAGATGGGTGGCTTCGACGCCGTGGCCACGGACGCGCACCCCGACGTGGAAGCCGTCGAGCACGTCCACCACGCCGGCAACTCTTCCGGCATCGTCGATGGTGCCGCGGCCGTGCTGATCGGCTCCAGGGCGGCCGGCGAGGCCGCGGGCCTGCGTCCGCGCGCGCGGATCCGCGCCTTCGCCAACATCGGGTCCGACCCGGCCCTGATGCTCACCGGGCCGGTGGACGTGACCCGCAAGGTCCTGGCTACGTCCGGACTCAGCCTGTCGGATATCGATCTGTTCGAGGTCAACGAGGCCTTCGCGGCGGTGGTCCTGCGCTTCTGCCAGGCGTTCGACCTCGACCCGGAGGCGGTCAATGTCAACGGCGGCGCCATCGCCCTCGGTCATCCGCTGGGTGCGACCGGCGCGATGATCCTCGGCACTGCCCTCGACGAGCTGGAGCGGACCGGCAAGGAACGGGCACTGATCACCCTGTGCATCGGCGCCGGCATGGGCACGGCCACGATCATCGAGCGGGTCTGAAGGCCGCATGGGTGACCGCATGGGGGCGGCGCACCGCCGCTCCCCAAAGTCCGGGAACGCTGCTAGAGGCGCGGGCGACGCCCGGCCCGATGCGGGGCCGGACGATAAAACAACGGGAGACAAGCCCTTGAACCGCCTGTTTGCGACGCTCTGTCTAGGCGTCACCCTGAGCCTGCCTGTCGCCGCCCGCGCCGACGAGGCTGCGGACCGCGTGGCCGTGGCCACGACGCTCGTCAACAAGACCCTGATCAAGAACCTTCAGACCGGATTCAACGTCGCCCTCGAGAAGACGGTAGCGCCGATGCCGGAGGCCCGCGCCGAGGCCGTACGGAAGGAGCTGCTGGACGAGTTCGACAAGCAGCGCGGCATCATGGTCGAGGGGCTCTCGAAGGACTACGCCGAGAAGTTCAGCCTCGCCGAGTTGAAGCACCTCGACGAGATCTACTCGGATCCGACTTACCTGAAGTTCCAGACGATGAATGCCGATCCGAACTCGTCGGTGACGGCGATCTCGCAGAATTCGGTCACCAAGCTGCTGAACATGCTGGCCGTCGCCTCGGCGACCGACAACACGTCGAAGGCGGGCGCGCCGCCGATGCCGCCCGCCGCGGCCCCCGCTACGGCTCCGAAGTAGGCGATGTGCGTCGCGCGCGTCTGGCCGGCCTCAGGCGGCGCGCGCGGCCGCCATGGGGGCGAAGCCGGCCACAGGGGGCAGCGCCTCCAGCAGGGGCTTCGCGAAGTGGTAGCCCTGCATGAGCGAGATCCCGAGCCCGCGCAGGGCACCGAGTTCCGCGGCGGTCTCGACGCCCTCGGCCAGCACGGTGACATCGAGCGCCCGCGCAATGGCGACGACGCCCGAGACGATGGCGTAGCGCCCGGAATCGGTTTCGATACCGCGCACGAGATCCATGTCGATCTTGATCAGGTCGGGACGGAAATTGGCCAGCAGGCTCAGTCCCGCGAAGCCGGCCCCGAAATCGTCGAGCGCCGTCAGGAAACCCTGCTTCCGATAGGCCGCGACGATGCCCTTGACGTGCTCCGTGTCCCGGAACCGCTCCTGCTCTGTGAATTCGAACATGATGCGCCGATGCGCGAAGTCCACGCGACGGGCGGCTTCCAGGGACGCCCGGATGCAGGCGTTCGGCTCGTAGACCGCGTTGGGCATGAAATTGATGGACAGCCGCGTGAGGCTGTCGCGGGGGAAAAGGCGCCCGGCAAGTTCGATGGCCTTCACGCGGGCGGCTTGGTCGAACTGATAGCGGGTCTCGTCGGTGACCTGATTCAGGATCGTGTAGGCCGGCTCGCCGTTCAGCCCGCGCACGAGGGCCTCATAGGCCCAGACGCTCCCTGTGCCGATATCGAGGATCGGCTGGAAGGCCATCGTGAAGTCGAAGTCGAGCGCGGTGCCGTCGCGGCAGGCGCTGCAAGCGGTGGTCTTCGTCATATGCGCCTTCCGCCGGTGCCCCCCGACCGGCGGACCATGCGCTCTCACGCTCAACGCAACCTTAACGCAAGCACGCCGGTGAAACGTCGGCGCGATTTTGGGAGGACGGCACCATGACGCTGACCGATTTCCGCTTCGAGACCGATCCTGACGGCATTGCCGTGGCGACCTGGGACATGCCGGGCCGCTCGATGAACGTGATTACCGAGGGCGTAATGGATCAGCTCGAGGCGATCATCGAGCAGGTCGCCTCCGATGCCGCCATCAAGGGCTGCGTGATCGCCACCGGCAAGGACAACTTCTCCGGCGGCGCCGACCTCACCATGCTCCAGGGGCTCGGCCTGGCCTACGAGCAGCTCAAGGCCGAGCAGGGCGAGGCGGTGGCCATGCGCCACTTCTTCGAGGCATCCCGGCGCCTGTCGCTGCTGTTCCGGCGGCTCGAGACCTGCGGCAAGCCCTTCGCGGCGGCGATCCAGGGGCTGTGCCTGGGCGGCGCGTTCGAGTTGGCGCTCGCGTGCCATTACCGGGTCGCCTCCGACGACGGGAAGACCCGTGTCGGGCTTCCGGAGATCAAGGTCGGGTTGTTCCCGGGCGGCGGCGGCACCCAGCGGGTCGCCCGGTTGATGCAGACCGGGGACGCCCTCCAGATGCTGTTCAAGGGCGAGCAGATCCGCGCGCCGATGGCCAAGGGCATGGGGCTGATCCACGCCGTGGTGCCGCAGGCCGAGATCGTCGAGCGCGCCAAGGCCTGGATCCGCGAGGGCGGGTCCGCGGTGGCGCCGTGGGACGTGCCGAAGTTCAAGGCGCCTTCGGGCAAGGTCTACTCGCCGGCCGGCATGATGATCTGGCCCCCGGCCAACGCCATCTACCGGCGCGAAACCCACGACAATTACCCGGCCGCCAAGGCGATCCTGGCCTCCGTGTATGAGGGCCTGCAACTGCCGATGGACCTCGCCCTGCGGGTCGAGAGCCGATACTTCGCCCATATCCTGCGCTCGACCGAGGCGGCGGCGATGATCCGCACGCTGTTCATCTCCATGGGCGAGCTGAACAAGGGCGCGCGCCGCCCGAAGGACGTGCCGGCCACCCGCCTGAGCAAGGTCGGCGTGATCGGCGCCGGCTTCATGGGCGCAGGCGTCGCCTACGTCACCGCGCAGGCCGGCATCGAGGTGGTGCTGGTCGATCAGTCGGTGGAGGCCGCCGAGAAGGGCAAGGCCTACGCGCACACGCTGATCACGGGCCAGATCAACAAGGGTCGCGCCAAGACCGCCGACCGCGATGCCCTGCTCGGGCGCATCCAGGCGACGTCCGATTACGGCGCGCTCGCCGAATGCGACCTCGTGATCGAGGCGGTGTTCGAGGATCCGAAGGTGAAGGCCGAGGTGATCGGGAAGGTCGAGGCGGTGATCCGCCCCGACGCGATCTTCGCCTCCAACACCTCGACCCTGCCGATCACCGGGCTGGCGAAGAGTTCGCAGCGCCCGGCCCAGTTCGTCGGCATCCACTTCTTCTCCCCGGTGGAGAAGATGATGCTGGTCGAGATCATCAAGGGCGAGGCGACGGGCGACGCGGCGCTGGCCACCGCCCTCGACTACGTGCGGCTGATCAAGAAGACGCCGATCGTCGTGAACGACGCCCGCGGCTTCTTCGCCAACCGCTGCGTCGGCGCCTACATCCTTGAAGGCCACAAGATGCTGGCCGAGGGTGTCCCGCCGGCCATGATCGAGAGCGCCGGCCGTCAGGCCGGCATGCCGGTCGGCCCACTCTCGCTCAACGACGAGGTCGCCCTCGACCTCGTGCTCAAGATCGCCAAGGCCACAGAGGCGCAGGTGGGGCAGGGGGCCGTCGATCCGGCGCAGAAGGCGATCCTCTCCGAGATGGTCGAGACGCAGGGCCGGCTCGGGCGGAAGAACCGCAAGGGCTTCTACGACTACCCGGAGGGCGCGCCCAAGCGGCTCTGGCCCGGTCTGACGGCTCTGCAGCCCCATCGCCTGGATCCCGACTCCGTCGACTTCAGCGAGCTGAAGCAGCGGCTTCTGGTGGTGCAGGCGCTGGAGGCGGCCCGCACCGTCGGCGAGGGCGTTGTGACAGATCCGCGCGAGGCGGATGTCGGCTCGATCCTCGGCTTCGGCTTCGCGCCGTTCACCGGGGGTGCGCTGTCCTACATCGACTTCATGGGCGCGGCGGCCTTCGTCGACCTCGCGCGGGGCCTGGAGTCCCGGCACGGCCCCCGGTTCCGGGTGCCCGACAACTTGGCTGCCATGGCCGAGCGCGGCGGCACCTTCTACGGTGAGGCCGGGAAGCGCGCCGCCTGAGGTCGGCTCGCCGGGCGCCGATCGGCGGCGTCCGGCAGGTTTGCGAGTTCCTCCAGCAGCACCGCCCGCGCGCAGGCACCGAAGGCCCGCATCAGGCGTCCACGGGCGTGGTCGGGCGGAAACAGCAGTGCGAAGTGAACCGGTAGGGCGGGCGCGAAAGGCCGGATCGCGATTGGCGACACCTTCGCCTCCTCGTGGGCGGCGAGCGGATTCATCACGCTGACTCCCAGCCCCGCCGAGACGAGGGTGCAGATCGACGCGCCGAGCCCCGCTTCGGCCGTGATCGTCAATGCGATTCCGGCCGATTCGAAAACCGCGTCGGTCCGTTCCCGCAGGGCGCTCCCGAGCGAAGCGGCGACGAACGGCACGTCGGAAAAGTTCTCCGGCCTCAGCGTGTCCTGCGCGGCGAGCGGATGGTTCAGCGGCAAGACGGCGACGCAGGACCGCGTCTCGACGTGATCGAGACGCGCGTCAGGGTCCTGGCCGTAGAGCATCGTCAGCGCGGCATCGCAGAAACCCGTGTCGATCCACGCGTTCACGGTTTCGTCGTCGCCGGAATGGATCGCCACGATCACGTCCGGATGTTCGGCGCGGAACCGAACGACCGCCCGCGCGAGAAGGCCGCCCGCCAGCCGGGGCATCGCGGCGACCCGCAGCCGTTCGGCACCGAAGGCGCGGATCCGCGCAGCCGCCGCCTCGAGGCTCGCCAGCCCAACGAAGGCCCGCTCGACCTCTGCGTGGAAGCGCGTGCCGTCGAGGGACGGCACGACGCGGCCGCCGCTGCGGTCGAACAACGGAAGGCCGGTGATCGCCTCCAACTGGGCGATCAGCCGACTCACCTGCGGCTGGGAGGTGTGGAGCCGCCGGCTCGCCTCGGTCATCGACCCCGTGGCCACCACAGCCCGGAACGCCTCGATGTGCCGGAAGGTCATGCGCCGCTCGGCCATATCAGATCCGTATATTCGGCCAGTGAATCGGCATTGGACGCCAGCGCGCGGCCGCTCCTAGGATCGGTCGGCGATGCTTCAAGCCGACCAGTCGACGCCGCGGCGACTCGGAACATTGCCGATACCGGCATTACGAGGGGGTACGGATCGTGTCGAGGACGCTACCGCTTCTGATGGCTTCGCTCTGCTGGATCGCGCTCGCCGCGCCGTCGTCCGCGGAGGGGCGCCTCGACAAGATCCGCACGAGCGGCCAGATCAGCCTCGGCTTTCCGGACGCGTCACCCCCCTTCGGGTTTCTCGATCAAAACGCCAAGCCGGTGGGTTATTCCCTGGAGATATGCGAGCACGTCGCTCAGAAGCTCAAATCCGCCCTCGGCCTGTCCAAGCTCGACGTGCGGCATGTGCCTGTGATGTCAGCGACGCGGATCCCGCTGATCAACAACGGCACCATCGATCTGGAATGCGGCACCGCCAGCAACCTGCCCGAGCGCCACAAGCTGGTGTCGTTCGCGCCCACCACCTTCGTGGCCCAGGTGGTGCTGGTCGCCAAGAAGGACACCCCGGTCGACGTGGAGGACATCGCCACGTTCCGCGGCAGGGCCATCTCGGCCCAGGCGGGCGGGGAGACCCAGCGCGTCGCCACGCGGATCAACGTGCGCGACAAGCTCGACATTCAGGTGATGCCCGCCAAGGACACCGCCGAGGTGTTCCTGCTCGTCGAGACGGGTCGCGCCGCCGGGGCGATCAACGACGATGCCCTGGCACATGCCACGGTCGCGGGAGCCAAGCGGCCTGGGGACTACAAGATCGGCACCAGGGGACTGGAGTTCGCCCCCTACGGCATCCTCGAGCCGAAGGACGATGGGGACTTCAAGGCCGCTGTCGACAAGGCGGTGGTCGAGCTGATCCAGGACGGGACCGTCGCGCGGCTGTACAGCCGCTACTTCGAGCAGCCGATCCCGCCCAAGGGCATCAATCTCGAATTGCCGATGAGCGCCGTCCTGAAGCGCGCCCTGGCCAATCCCACTGATTCCGGCGACGAGGCCGCCTACCGCTAGCGCCGCGCTTCGAACGAAAGCCTCAGCGAAGGTTGGAGCGGTGCGTCGACAAGGACCTCGGGCGCAGGCGCAGGAACGCGGTGACGGCGTCTGAGCAAGGGGGTGAGCTGTTGGGATCGCGATGCGAAACGATCTGACTGGAAACAGCGGAGCACCGGCTGCCGTCGACCTGCGCAGCGACACGGTCACGCGCCCGACCGAGGCCATGTACGCGCGCATGCGCTCCGCGCCGCTCGGCGATGACGGACTCGATGCCGACCCGACCGCGCGAGAGCTGGAAGAGACCGCCGCGGCGATCCTCGGCAAGGAGTCCGGCCTGTTCGTGCCGAGCTGCACGATGGGCAACCTTCTGGCGATCCTGGCCCAGGTCCAGCGCAGCGAGCAGATCCTACTCGAAGCCCAGGCCCACATGGTCAACACCGAGCGCGGAGCCGGCACCCTGACCGGGACGTTCCTTCTCGGCATCGCCGGCACCGACGGCGCCATGGACCTCGACCGGCTCAAGGACGCCCTTCATCCGGGGGCGAGCCCCCTCCGGACGGCCATGATCGGGCTGGAGACGTCCCACAACGCCGCCGGGGGCACGGTCCTTTCGCCGGCCCATATGGAGGCGGTGGCCGGCCTCGCCCGCGCACACGGCATTCCGGTCCATCTCGACGGCGCGCGCCTGTTCAACGCGGCGACGCATCTCGGCGCCCCACCTGCCGATCTCGCCGCCCATGTCGACACGGTATCGCTCTGTTTGTCGAAGGGCCTCAGCGCCCCGGTCGGCGCGGTGCTCGCCGGCAGCGGGCCGGTCATTGCAGCGGCGCGACGCCTGCGCAAGATGATCGGCGGAACCCAACGGCAGGTCGGGGTGGTGGCGGCAGCCGGGCTCGAGGCGATCACCGTCATGGGGGCTCGACTCGGGGAGGATCACGCGCGGGCGCGGCAACTGAGTGACGGGCTGAACGCGTTGCGGCCGCGCCTGTCGGCGAACCGTCCGCAGACGAACATCGTGCAGGTCGATCTCGGAGGAAGCGGGCGCGACAGCACCCACTGGGTTGCCGATCTCGAAGCGGCCGGGATCCGCACCCGGCCGCTCGGCGCGTCGCGCCTGCGTCTGGTCACGCACCGGCACATCACGGAGGCGGACGTCGTCCAGGCCGTGGCGGTCTTTGGCGCCCTTCTCGATACGCCCTGACCCGTGTCAGGCCGCGCCCGCGACTCGTGTCGTGCGGCCGAGCATGCGGGCGAGGAGTACGACGTCGCCGGCGTTGTCCGACAGCAGGTCGGTGATGTCGCCGACCTCCAAGGCCTTCACGTGGCGGCAGCGCATCGCGAAGCGACCGGCCGTACAGGTGCAGCGCAGCTGCGGGCCGCCCGCCTGTTCCTCCAGGCTGACGTGATACCGGTTCCCGGTCGATCCGCGCACGGCGAAGCGCAGGGCCGTGGGTGCGGCCGGGACGGCGGCCATCGCCCGCCCGCTGATCGCCCCCGGCGCAGGGCGGGGCCTTGCCGGGCCGCCGGTCGCCCGCGTGATCGGCAGGCCGATCGAGGCGGCGAGCCCGTGCACGTCCACGGCGGCCCGCTCGCGCATCGCGGCGAGGGCGATCTCCGCGCAGGCATAGGCGTCCTCGCCGGCATCGTGATGCTCGAAGCGGATGCCGAGGCGCCGAGCGACCTTGCCGAGTCCACAGCCCTCGGGCGCCGGGAAGACCCGGCGCGCCACCTGGACCGTGCAGAGATACGCGAGATCCGGCACCGGAACGCCGGCCCGCGCCAAGCCGGCGCGCAGGACGCCGATATCGAAGCTCGCGTTGTGCGCCAGGATGAGCCCGCGCGTCAGATCGCCGAGATAGGGCGTCATCACGGCGGCAAAGTCCGGCTTGTCGGCGACGTCAGCCGGCAGGATGCCGTGGACCCGGATGTTGCCCGGCGCGAAGCGCATCTCGGGCGGACGGATCAGGTGGCTCTCCCGTCGCACCACACGCCCGTCCGCGATCCAGGCGAGACCGACCGCGCAGGCGCTGTCACGCCGCTCGTTGGCCGTCTCGAAGTCGAGGGCCAGGACCGTCATCGCGGATCAACCCTGCCGGGTGTGAGTTCTCGGGGCGTTCTCCCGCAGGTCTAAGCCGCCGGGACTCGGGCTTCAACCCTGCGCCACCATCCCGAGCCAGTCGTCCTCCGACACGACACGGACGCCGTGCTTCTCCGCGTCCTTCAACTTCGAGCCCGCTCCCGGACCGGCCACGACGAGATCCGTCTTGGCCGAGACGGATCCCGAAACCTTGGCGCCGAGGCGCTCGGCCACCGCCTTCGCCTCGTTGCGCGTCATCTTCTCGAGGGACCCAGTGAAGACGACCGTCTTGCCCGCGAAGGCCGAAGAGGCCGCAGCCTGCTCCATCGGCTCGACCGTGACCTCGTCGAGCAGCGCGGCGACGGCGTCGGCGTTATGCGGTTCGGAAAAGAACAGGATCAGGGCGTCGGTCGCCACTGGGCCGATCTCCCCGTCGTCGGAGAAGATCCGGTAGGCATCTCCGGGCCGTTGTCCGGCGGCCCGCGCGATCGCGGCGCGCACGGCATCGGCATCGCCATAATGGGCGAGCAGGTTCTCGCGCTGGATCCCGCTGAGCCGCGCGCGTTCCTTGGGCGGCGTCGCCTCGTCTGCCGGGAAGCCGAGATCGAGCAGGCGATCCCGGGTGGTGCCGCCAACCCGCGGAACGGCGGTCAGCTCGATCCAGTCGGAACCCGGCTGCACGGCGGAAGCCTCCCGGACGGCCGCGACGAGCGCCGGCATGTCGGGAAAGCGCTTCGCCAGCGCCTTGGCGGTGGCCTCGCCGATCTGCGGGATACCGAGGGCGAAGAGCAGCCGATTCATCGGCACGGTGCGGCGCGCCTCGACGCCGGCGAGCAAATTCTTGATCGCCTTGTCGTCCTCCTCGCCCTTCTTCTTGGCCGTCTTCCTGGAAGGCTCCGACGCTCCGGATTCCGCACGCCGCTCGGCCGACAGTGCCTCGCGTCGCGCCACGACGGCGGTTTTCAGACGGTCGAAGTCGAGGCGGAACAGATCGGCGGGCTGGTGCACGAGACCGGCCTCGAACAGGACTTCGATGTAGGTCTCGCCGAAACCCTCGATGTCGAAGCCGTTGCGCGACACGAAGTGCTTGAGCCGCTCCACGCCCTGTGCCGGACAGATCAGGCCGCCGGTACAGCGGCGCACCGCGTCGGGGCGTCCGGTGCGCGGGTTGACGGCGCGCACGGCGCGGCTACCGCAGGCCGGGCATGTCTCGGGGAACGCGTAGGGCTTCGAGTTGACCGGCCGCTTCGACAGGTCGACATCCATGACCTTGGGGATGACGTCGCCGGCTCGGACCACCGTGACCGTATCGCCGACGCGGATGTCGCGGGGTTTGCGGACCGGCTCACCATCGGCGCTGATCCTCTCGGATATGGGCTCACGAATGAACTCGCCATCGGCACTGACGCCCTTCACGTAGCCCTCGTTGTGCAGGGTCGCGTTGGACACCACCACGCCGCCGACCGTCACCGGCCGCAGCTTGGCGAGCGGGTTCAGCGAGCCGGTGCGGCCGACATTGATGACGATGTCCTCCAAGATCGTCGTCGCCTCCTGGGCGGCGAACTTGTGGGCGAGCGCCCAGCGGGGCGAGCGCGAGACGAAGCCGAGCCGCTTCTGCAACCCGAGATCATCGACCTTGTAGACGACACCGTCGATGTCGTAGCCGAGCCCGGCCCGGTCGGCCTCGATCCGGCGGTAATGGGAGAGCATCGCCTCCGTGTCGGTGAAGGTCTCGGTGCGCGGGTTCACCGGAAGGCCCCAGGAGGCGAAGCGCTGGAGGACGCCGGTCTGGGTCTCCGCGATCGACGCCGACAGCTCACCCCAGGCATAGGCGAAGAACTTCAGCGGCCGGGACGCCGTGATCGCGGGATCGAGCTGGCGCAGGCTGCCCGCGGCCGCGTTGCGCGGGTTCGCGAAGACCGGCTTGCCGGCCGCGTCCTGCCGGGCGTTGATGGCGGCGAAATCGGCGTGCGACAGGTAGACCTCGCCGCGCACCTCGCAGATCTCCGGCCATCCTGAGCCCGCGAGCCTCGCGGGGATGTCCTGCACGGTACGGGCGTTGGCGGTGACGTTCTCGCCGACCTCGCCGTCGCCGCGGGTGGCGGCGGTGTCGAGCCGTCCGTTGACGTAGCGCAGCGACAGGGACAGGCCGTCGATCTTCGGTTCGGCCGTGAAGGCCAGTGCCGCATCCTCCGGCCAGCCGAGGAAGCGGCGCACGCGGGCGACGAACTCGGCCACCTCGGCGTCGTCGAAGGCGTTGCCGAGCGAGAGCATCGGCACGGCGTGCCGCACCTTCGCGAATTTTTCCGAAGGCTTGGCTCCGACCGCGGTGCTGGCCGCGACGGTTCCGGCGAGGTCGGGGAAGCGGGTTTCGAGATCCTCCAGTCGGCGACGGAGGCGGTCGTATTCCGCATCCGAGATCTCGGGGGCGTCCTCCTGATAGTAGAGCCGGTCGGCTTCCAGGATCGCCTCCGACACGCGCGCGTGCTCGCTACGCGCTTGCTCGGCGCTGAGGTCGAGTTCGAACGGGTCGGATTTCGTGGCGGCCATGCGGGGGTTCTAGCGCATCGGGGGCCGCGCGGGAGCAGGCGGTAGCGCGCAGTCCCCGCTTACCTCAGCCCTTCCGCTGAGCAGATCGCCGCGTCCGGCCACCCTGAAGGCGGCGACGAACACTGCGGCGACAAGGACCGCGATTCCGTGAAGCGGCAGCACCGGAGCGAGCCAGCCGGCGATCGCGGTGCCTGCGACCGAGCCGAGATTCATGGCGGCCATGTACACCTCGAACTGCGTGGCCGCGCCGGCGCGGCCGCCGCTCGCCTGGAGCAGGGCTGGCATCAGGGCCACGATGAGCAGGCCGGGCAGCACGCTGGTCAGCGCCAGGATCACCGGCCCCGCGGCTCCGACCCAGTCCGCGCCGATCAGCCCTCCCGCCAGAGCGAAGGCGACGCCGCTCCACAGGAGAAGGGCGCGCAGGGGCGAGACGGCGCCGTCGCGGTCCGACCAGMGGCCGACCGCGACGGCGCCGACCGTACCGCTTGCCAGCGTCAGAATGGCTTGGAGGCGCGACAGGTCTGCGGACTCCCAGCCCTGGCGCTGGAGGAGGTCGATTGAGAAGGGCAATTCGAACAGGCCGAGCGCCCCGTCCAGCGTGAAGCACAGGACAAGCAGCCGCAGCGCTCCCGGTCGCCGCAGGGCGATGACGAGCCGTCGCAGGAAGCGCCCGAGAGGGATGCGTCGCGTGTCCGGACCGCGGCGGCGGAAGGACAGGAGGGCATCCGCCGGGGCCTCGCGGATCAGCAGCATCGGCAGACCCGCGATCGCTGCTGCGACGAGCAGCCAGCGCACGCTCGCGCCGAATCCGTAGGTCGCGAGCGTCCAGCCGAAGAGTGCCGCGCTGAGGCTGGTGCCGGAGACGAAGCCGGCTCGGGTGCACGCACTGACCCGGCCGAGTTCATGGGCCGGGACGTGATCCATGATCATACGATCGCAGACCGTGTCGAGGAGCGCCGCGAACAGGCTGTGGAGCAGGAAGATCAACCCCAGCATCCCGATCTCGCCGGGTCCGACGACCAGGAGCAGCGCGAGCATCAGGTGACAGCCGAGGAGCGCCGCCACCGCGAAGGGTCGGCGCCGACCCATCCGCGTGTCGCGGGATCGGTCCACCCACGGCCCCCAGATCAGGGGCTGCAGAGTCCAGGGCAGTCCCGCCAGGGCGAAATGAAACCCGACCTCAGCCGACGAGGCGCCCCGTGCGGCCAGGTGGTTCGCCAGCGCGGTCAGCGAAAACCCTGCGATGAGACCTTGATAGACATACGTGGCGAAGAAGACGGCGTAACGGGCAGGCCGCGTGGCGAGACTGAGCCTGCCGGAGACGCCGATGCGCAGACTCTCGGCATTCGGTGTCGTCAAGCCGCGCAATCCTTGCCGCCAGTGCGCCGAACCTCGATGCTACCCATGCCGTTCCGATCGGATCCGCTCGCGTGCCGCACCACCTGCCCGAGGTTAGACCCGGCTTCTCGTCCTCGCGAGGTGTCGCATGAGCGCGGCTCAGGTCTGGATCGTCGACCTCGACCTCTCACCCGGTAGGCTCGACCGGTGTTCGACCCTCCTCGACAGTGCCGAATGCAGGCGTGCCGACCGCTTTGTGAGATCGGCGGATCGGGCGCGGTTCGTCGCCAGCCACGCGGCGCTCCGTCTCATTCTCGGTGAAGCCCTCGGTCTTGCGCCGGCGGGATTGCAATTCGACACGGGACCCGCCGGTAAGCCGGATCTCGCGGGGGCGGCGCGGGGCGGTGTCACCTTCAACCTGTCGCATTCGGGAGCGCGGGCGCTGATCGGGCTCGCGCAAGGGAGGCCCATCGGCGTCGACGTCGAGGCCGTGCGAACGATGCCGGACGCACTGCGGATCGCACGGGCGCATTTTTCCGCCGATGAGGTCTCCGCGCTGGCTGACACGCCGCGGAGCGCCGTCGAACGGGTCTTCTTCGGTTTGTGGACTCGCAAGGAAGCCGTGGTGAAGGCGCTCGGCAGCGGGCTGTCGCTCCCCCTCGATCGCTTTAGCGTCAGCGTTCCACCGGCACGCCCGCGCCTGCTGCGGATGCCGGGAGGCGATCCCCAGACGCTGGACGGTTCCTGGAGCTTGGCGGATGTCGACTGCGGCGCCGACCATGCCGCCACGGTGGCGGTCCGATCCGCCGAGGCGGCGATCGCTCTGCGGAGGCTTCCCGATGACTGGCCCGATCAACTCCGCTGAAAGGCTCAACACCGCGCTTGCGGTGGGGGAAAGGCGCGGCTATACACCCGCTCGCCGGGCTTGGCAGACATGCCGCCCAGCCTTCGGAGTGTAGCGCAGTCTGGTAGCGCACCACGTTCGGGACGTGGGGGTCGCAGGTTCAAATCCTGCCACTCCGACCAATCTTTCCCGAGACTTAGCACCGCCCCTGAACGACCGGTACACCGCGCCGGGACGTTTATCGGGATGCTAACGCGGTTTCGCTGCGGTGCATCATGGCGTCAAACCCGACCGTCTCCGAGCTGCGCAAGGCCGCCGAGGTCAGCGACCAGGAGGTCGACGCGGTGCTCACGGATCTCGCCACCGAATCGTGCCCGCTCGCGAAAGGCTGGACCCTCGACCTCGTCGAGACGCTACGGACGAACGAACGCGCGGCCGAGGCGCTGACTACCAACAAGTCGGCCTGGAAGCGGAACATGGTCCGGACCGCGATCCTGCTGGCGCACCCGGTCAAGGGATGAGCACCAACACTCCAGAGGCGCGGGCGGAGTGGAAGGTCCAGCTCGTGGCGTTGCTCTTGCCCCACCTGAAGGGTGACAAAGCCGAGCGGGACAGCGTGGTCAACGCCGTGCTGATGGCACTCGACACCGCGCACGCTGAAGGGCTCAGGCACGCCGCCCGCTTCTGCCGAACTGTCGGGACTGGCGCGCAGCAGCATGGCGAAGCGGCCAAGGCTTTGGCCGCTGTGATCGAGACCATGGCTGCACAAGTTGATGAGGAAGCGGCCGAAGCGGCACGGCGGTGGCAGGAAGAGCCATGAGCGACTCGCCTGAGACCCAGCACGCGCGGGCCGCGATCCAGCACATGATGCGGCGCATGGACGGATTCGCACGCGGGCTCGGCCTGGACGAGGCCGCCACGCGGGAGATCGTCGCGAGGATTGCTGCCGACATGCCAGAGCGGTCGGATGACGAAAGACTGGAAACGGCGCGCAACTGCCTGCTGGCGGCAGCGTCGGCGTAGACGCTCTACAACCGGTCGCAGTAGCCTCGCCCCATGAGGGATGGCCATCACCCGATTCGTTGGCAGGAAGCCGATCCGATCATGGAGGCCGTCGACGCGCTGGTGGCTGCCAAGATCCCCGTCGTTCCGATCGGCGACGAGTGGGAGCACTGGCAGATCGGCAACCTGATCTTCTCGGATGACGACCTGTGGCGCCTCGCCGCGAGCCGCGGACTGGTCGAGCACGACCAGGAAGTGACGGCCGCCCCGCCGCCCTGGCGAGAGGTAACGCCGGACGACTACCACCCGCGAATCCACGAGGACAGCCTGGGCGGCTCGGCCTACATCACCGCCGGCCGCGTGGTGCACAAGCTGCTCCAGGATCAGCTCGACGGGAAGCACCGCCTCCGGCTCGTCCTGCGCGAGGCCGTCGACTTGGCCGGCCGGGACAAGAAGCGGCAGACCCCCTATTGGCTCTGGGCCTACGATCACGGCGTCAGCATGATCCTGAGCGCGGCCGAGGTCGTGATCGAGATGCGCTCGGGCAAGCGGCACGTCGTGCGGATGGTGCGCAACGCTGAGGACGCGCGCAATCCGGGCGGCGGTTGGGCCGACGGCGTGCCGGGCGGGATCGCACCCGGCCCATGGTTGAGGCGCCCGATCCCGACGCGGTGATTGAGGTGTTGGTCGAGAATGGGCGCGGGCCAAGGACTGGAGCGCGCGGACCCGGCCGCCGCTGGCGTAGCGCGGCAGCGCCAAGCGTCTGAACGTCCTGTCAGCCAGCCCGCCGCCGGTTTTCGCGGGGGCGGCAGCTTACGTGGATTGGCCCAAGGCGCATCGTGAGGAGGTTGAGCGGCGCCTACCCCGTTCCAGCTAGCCTTTTGCCGTGACGGATTTCGTGCTGCTCGTCCTTGATCTGCCGCAAGACCCCGGCACGGCGAGGCGTGCTCGGACAGGAGCTCGATCTGGGAGGTGAAGGCGGGCGGGAGGTCTTGAATGTTGGCGAGGTAGGTACAGCGCCGAGTGTCGCGCGTTGGTCAGGCGTCAGCCATCGGTAGGTCAGGCCCGTCTTCGTTCGGTTTGCCGTCATAGCCTTCCAGCCACGCCTTCCGCTCAGGTGAATTGGCCGGGTACGGGCATGCATCCTTCGGGCGGCCGATTGCGCGAGCGCGAGCCCCTTCAGAGATAGCCTTCAGTATCGGCGGCTGGCGTATATTCATGGTACCCCTCCTCTGATTGAGCCTGTCTTGCGTATTAAACCGGCCGGCAGCCTCCGAAGATCCGCTCACTCCTGCCCTGTTTTGACCGCAATTGAGAATATTTGCCAATATTGCGGAGCGGAAAAATGAGCGTATGAGTGTTGGTTGTAGCTCAATGAGGGCCTAGCCATGCTGAGGTCATTCGAGGAACGCGAGCGCGCGGCCGAGCTTATCTATATGCATGGCGAAGAGATGAGGTTTACGAACCACATCGCCGCCATCCGAGCCGTCGCTGACTTGGCCATACGCATGCTTGGCCTGGATGGATTGACATCAGAGGCCTATGCCCAGGCACTGATTGCCGCAAGGATTGAAGGATTGAAGCCAGCTGCGCTGCTGGAGCGCGTCCAAGCCGATCTGGCTGCCAACGGTGTAGAGGTGTCGCTCGCGGAACTGGAGGCTGAGATGGCCCGGATCTCAGCGCATCGCAGCGTAGTGGATGGCCAGATGCGCAATTTTGCGCCCGCCCATGGTTTGCCTCCACCGTAGAGGAGACGCGATCCAATCCGCCTTCCCCATCGGCGGCCCGTGGTTCTACACCCTCGCCCCCGCCCCGATCTGCTCACGGGGCGGGGGATCGTCCGATCTCACCAGCGTGTGAGCCGAGCCGAGGCGATACGCAACTTGGCTCGCTGGCAAGATGGTCAGCGCGATTACAGGGCGGTGGCGGCGGTCCATTCGGGTGCGCGTCGATCGCCCTGGAACCAGTTTTCGGCGCCCTCATTTATCCTGTATTGAACTTACAGGAGACCCAAATGCTGCGACTGCTGGAAGTCCATGATGGCACGTTTGCTATCTATTTCGGCGAGCAGGAGTTGATTGCGGGGCTCAATTATCGCCAGGCGGTCCGCTTCGCCCTCAAGTCACACCTTCTACCGCAACGGTAGGAGCCGGCTGAGGCGCCGGCGTGAGCGAAAAAGCCCGCGCCGGCGGACCGGGCGGGTGCTTTGTAGGACAACTCACAACCGCGGCAGCTCGCGCATTATCACCACGATGAGCTCGGCCTCCCACGCGTGAACCTGAGGCAGCAGCAGAATTTGGCCGGCCGCAGCTGCCGCAGCGGCGCCTACTGCGAAGGTCGCAGCCTCAGCTATGTGCCTCATCCGGGGCATGGCGAATGTCCTTCAGGACTGCAACGTATTTTACGGCATGGAGTATTCTTATCCCAGTGCCGCACGACAGAATGTGCTCGGCGTCACACAAGCACATCCTATCAGGCAGTGGGGCATCATCCAGACTCAGAGACAGTTCTCAAACGGTCAGGCAGACGCCTCAAGGGCGCGAGCTCTGCCTCCTGGGCGCAGCGAGATAGCGAACCACCGGTTGCGTTTGACGGAAGCAGGCCGATCCACGCTGTAGGGAGGCGGATCGAAAGCAGCGTGCCTGCGATGCCTTTCAAGAATTCGGGCTAGGCGCTCAAGCGCAGCGATATATTGAGCCGCCATTAAATTGTGGCCTTCGCAGGCACCGGTACTGCTCAGATTTTGAACGATTTCCTCGGCATGCGTAACAATATTCCTAGCTTCATTGCAATATATATCGACGCGAGAAAGATCACACATATGCACCTCCCATGCGAATCAAGGGCGGAAAACTATAATCATTTCGTCTGTTATGCATCATCCATTTGACTTGGGTTATGAATAAACTCGATACGGCAGAGCTGATCGCAGCTTAGCTAACGGCAAAGCTGTATTCGACAGCAGCACAGAATATCATTTCGCCATGTTTTTTTACGAATACGGACGGAAAAGGGTGTATTCAACCAGGTTAACTGCTTATCTGGCCGGAACAGAGGAGTTCGGCACATTCCTTGCGTCACTACAGGCTGTCCTGCTGCGGTGGGCGGCCCGTTTGAGTGCTCAACGCGCGGCCTTCCGCCCCCGCCGTCGCTCCACCGCCGCTACGGCCTAAGGTCGGCGGCAACTCGAGAGAGGAGCTGAGACATGCGCACCTTCCTCGTGACCTTCCACAAGCTCGTTCTCGATTGTCGCGGCCATGATCACCGCGCCGTGCAGCAGCAGGCCGTCGTGTCCGCCTGCTCGGGAGAAGCCGCGGCCGATACTGCCAAATTGCTGTTCTGCGAGGCCGCTAGTATCGCCGATTGGCGGATGCGCGCGGATACCTTCGAGGTCGTCAGGCTGGCAGGGGCTGCCGTTGAGCGCAGAAGAAAGCCCACCGCGGCGCTGGGCCGGACGGGCTTCTCGGGCTCGGCGCTTTGAGGGGACAGGCCGAACCCGCAGCTCGCATAACGGGCGACTATTAACGAATAGCTCCGCGCGGCGGGGCTGGAGAACGGCAGATGATCAAGGTCCATCAGCGTGACGGCGGCTTCGTCGTGGCCGATCAACGCGGCTGGCTGCCAGGGTTCTATGCAACTGAGCGCGGGGCTCGGCAGGCGGCTTACCTGCCCTCGGAAACTCTCCAAGCCCTCCAGAACCGCAAGAACGAAGAGGCTGGCGGGGCCGGTGGCGTGATCACCGACAACGATCTGGCCGAGGCCGAAGACTAGCCAAGCACGAAAAAACCGCCGCGGCCGGATCCGGGCGGTTTAAGAGGGTCGTGCCTGGGGGATTGGTCTACGCGCGGGAGGACGCGGGGTTCCGGCCGCCTGACACGACGAATGGCGCCCCAGCTGAAGCCTGGGCGCCCGGGCCGTGGACTCTTAGGTCAACCGCAATCGATCAGTGCATCAGGCCGACCTTGGTGAGGATCACGGTCCCGAACGCACCGACGGCCCCAGCGAGAGCGCTCCAGACCCGCTTGTCCATCGTGTCGAACCGCTTTTCGAACCGCTCCTCGACGGCGTCGATGCGCTCATGAATCGCCCGGTTGTCCTTCTCGATCTCCGAGCGGGGGACGAAGGTCGCGATCGCCTGCATGATGCTGGTGTGCCGGGCCTCCGCTGCGGTCTGGGCCGACTTGTTGGCCTCGACGAGTGAGGTCTGCCGCTCCTCGATGCGCGCGAGGGCGATCAGGATGCGCATTTCGGGGTTGTTGTCTGCGCCGTCGTGACCGGGAGGCATGGCAAAGGCTGTCCTTGGGGTGCGAGCGCGAACGAGGAGGCCTTCGCCCAGGCTAGGAGGGGTTGGAGGAGGCACGCGCACAGCGACACCCTCCGCGATCAGGTCGAGGCTCTTGCGCGGCAAGGCCGGCCGACGGCGGCGGCGGGGCTTCTCGTCGGACATGGCGGCTGGCCCCAGGCACCCTCTTCCGAACGAGAGAGGGCGTTGTTTTAAGCGAACCGGCCTCTGGTGAGAGACAAGCAGAGTTGCGTTCAGTGGATGAGGGGCTATCGGCCGAAGAACCGCCGTACCGTTGGCGCGATACCAGCGACGCCGATCACCGAGAGCACGATGGCGTTCTCCATCGCGTCGTACGGCGCCGGCAGCTTCGCGACCTGCCAGTTGAACCGGAAGGTGCTGTCGAGGACGATCGCGCCGAAGTGCAGCATGCACAGCCCGAACGCCGTTGGGATCATCCAGGCCCGGCCGGGAGGGACGCCGGCATGACGAAGGCGCCGTTGGCGAAGTTCACGGTCTTTCGGATGGTGTGCGAGACCTGCTCGCGCAGCTCGCGCGCGGGCGGCTGCACCGGGATGACGTTGGTGGGCACGGTGGCCTCCGGGTTCGGGACAGGCAGGGAGGAGCGGCGGGCCGGAGCGCGAGGCCCCGGCCCGGGTCAGCCATCAGGCTGAAGCGGCAGCCGATCAGGCGTCGGCGGGCTTGGCGTAGGTCGGGATGACGATCGTGCCGAAGTCGTCGCCGTTGAAGGTCGTCTTCTTCAGGCCCCAGATCGCCCAGGCCGAGACCTCGAGGTTCCGCTTGTGGTCGAGCAACTCCTCGTTCCAGCGGTACCGGGTGTCGCCACCGGCCTTGCCGTAGGCGATGGTCGCCGCCTGGGCGCCGAGCAGCACCGCGCGGCGGGTGAGCGGCACAGCGGTCGTTCCGTCGGCCGAGACGCCCTGCGTAACGTCCTGCGCCTCACGGAGCACGACGCCGTTATATTCGCCCAGGGCACCCGTGTAGATCGGGCTCTTGCTCGACTGCATGCCGGCCATCGCGGCCTTCTGGATGTCGAGCCACTGGCCGACGCTGGTATTGGTGCGGATCGACGTGATCTGCTCGCTGGCCAGGTTCATCACGTAGAGCTTGCGCCCGTTGACCACGACCGGACGGATCATGACCTTGCGGTTCACGCCGCCGGTCTTGGCCAGCTCGACCGCCTTGTCGATCAGGTCTAGGGTGAAGATGTCGGCCGAGGTCAGCGCGGCATCGTTGGCGCGGGCGTTCGGGCGGAAGATGCGGCCCGCGGTCGCCGGAGTGACGGCGTTGTTGGCGGTGAACTTCTTGGCCCCGGTGAGCTGGTTGGCCGGGGTGAAGCCGCAGACGTGGTTGAAGAAGCAGACCGTGCGGCGGGTCTGGAACCAGTCGGCGATGCCGGCGCGGGCGGTCTCGCGCAGGTTGAACGGCACGCGCTGCTGGTCGATTGTGTTCTCCGACTTCACGCCGACGACCTCGCCGAGTTCGTCGATGGTGACCTTGTCGGAGTTGATGCCGATCTGCTCGCCGTTGCCCTCTGCCACATCGGACGAGGAGCAGCCCGGGCCGCGAAGCTGCATGCGCAGGCCGAAGGTGACCTGATCGCCGTTGCCCTTCTTGGTCTCCGTCTTTTCCTGGATCACGGCGTCGTCGCCGGTGCCGACCAGGGGATCGATGTCGATGGACTTGTTGGCCTCGGCCGCGAGCTTTTTGCTCCACAGCTTCACGGCCATCGGGTCGTTCTGCCCGAATGCGGTGTAGGACATGGGGGTTGCCTCTGGAGGCTGGATTCCGTGGGGAGGGTTCGTGCGGGCCGTACGTCGGCGCGCGGACGGAAGCCGGACCCCAGATGACCGTTGGGGACGGAGTCGGACGGGCGCCGTGCGTGGCGCGGACGAAGGCACTGACGCGGCCGGGCGGATCCTATGCGGGGATCAGTCGAACGACCGGACACGCGCGAACGCCCAGCCTGGCGGCAGGGAGCGGCAGGGGACCGGACGGAACTCGGGGAAGCGCTGAAACGGAGCAATGCCCGCACGTCTCGCGACGGATAGTCCTTTGAGCGGGTTCGCCCGTCGGGTCAACCAAGAAATCGAGTCGAGCAGGAAGAGGACCTGCTAACAGATCCTCGAACGCTTGGGACCGGATCACCTCTCAACCGACGCCGATGCGGTCCAGGTTAGAATGCCCAGTCATTGGCCGGAACGAAGCGTCCGTCCCGTTCTCGACCTATGTCAGACGAGCAGGCGGCTGTCAGCGCTTCCTGAAGGCAGCCATCGGTAGCCAACACTCCACTGCCGCTCGGGAGTGGAATTCAACTCTGGCCTTCCGGAACTGGACCCTCGCAATTTACTCGTATCGTATCCACGCGCCCGTTCAGGTGCGCCAGGGCGGTACTCGCGTTCCGGTAATGGATGGGGAAGCTCGGTATTACCAGGGCAGTTTGACCAAGCGCGGAACTGTAGCGGATCCCAAGGGTGCAACCGTTCACATCCGGCATGTTGCCGATCCGCAACGTCCGGCACCGGATATTTCCAGATCTTAACTGATCTAACTTAATATCAAAACGCGATAGTGATGCCTTTCAGTGAGATGCCTTAAATATCAGAATAATTCTAAAATTAGTCACAGAAACATCGCTCCTTTGGCGTGGGATTAAGTCTTGATCCGCGTTGTGTCTCTCTCGTAACTCCTCGTCCGAATTCGAGCAGATTTCGGGGCGTGCCGGCTTTCGTGCGAAGCCGCGGAGTGAATGATGGGCAGGACTTTCAGGTTTCATTTTCTCGGGCTTGTGCTGACTAGCACTTTATCTGCAACGGCCGCGCATGCACAAAGAGATGTAGCTCCAGTCGAACTAGCCGAGGCCGTAACGCTGGACCAACTCACAGTCGAGAGTTCAGGCGAGCGCCCGGAGCCGCAGGGTGGCGTCACTGTCGGGTATCTGACCAAGCAAACGCGCAGTGCGACTAAGACGAACACGCCGGTCATCGACATCCCGCAATCGATCACTATCATCCCGCGGGAGCAATTTTTGGATCAGAATTATCAGAACCTGACCGAGCAGCTGCGCTTCGTGCCGGGCTTGATCCCCGCGCAGGGTGAGAGCAACCGCGACCAAGTGCTCATCCGCGGCCAGAACACCAGCGCGGACTTCTACATCAACGGTATCCGCGACGACGTTCAGTACTTTCGTGACTTATACAACATCCAACGCATCGAAGTTCTAAAGGGACCGGACTCCCTCATCTTCGGCCGCGGTGGTGGCGGTGGCGTAATCAACCGCGTTCTCAAGGAGGCGGACGGCTACCGCGTGCGGGAGATCGTGGCCGGCGGCGGGCAGTTTGGGGACAAGCGCGTCGCCGTCGATGTCGGCGATCGGATCAGCGACAGCGTCTTCTTCCGCCTGAACGGCGTGTTCGAGGACTCGGGGACCTACCGCCAGTTCGGCGACCTGACCCGCTACGGCGTCAATCCGACCGCCACCTTCCTCATCGACCCGCAGACGACGCTGAAGCTCTCTTACGAATACTTCCACGATCAACGCTTCCCCGACCGGGGTATCCCCTCGCAGTTCGGCCGCCCTTACCGGTACCGTGATAACATCCGGACCTTCTTCGGCAATCCGAACGTCAACTTCACAAATGTCGATGCCAACATCGCCACCGTGCAGCTCGATCACCAGTTCAACTCGGGCGTCGAGATGCACAGCCAGCTACGTTTTGCGGATTATGACCGGTACTACGTCAACACGCTTCCCGGTAGCGCCGTGAACGCGGCCGGAAACGCCGTGACAATCACCGGGTACCGCAACGACACGCCGCGGACGAACTACTTCAGCCAGAACGACTTCACCTACAAATTCCTGACCGGCGATATTAAGCACACGCTGCTGGGTGGGTTCGAACTCGGCTATCAAGAGGGGCTGGCCTACAGGCAGTCCCTGTTTTTCGGGAACAGCCTTGCGAGCAGCGTCGTGGTCAATCCGCTTCGCCCGCTGACTTTCGCGCCCACGACCCTGCGCAACAACGGCACGACGGATGCCAATTCACGCTACAACCTCGGTGTTGCAGCAGTCTACGCCCAAGACCAAATCGATATCACCGACTGGCTGCAGCTCGTCGGCGGCCTGCGTTACGATCATTTCGACTTCGCGTCCACCGACCGCCGCACGATGCTGACCAACAACCGCATAGACGATCCGATCTCCCCCCGCGCCGGTCTCGTGCTGAAGCCGCTGCCGAACCTCGCCCTCTACACGAGCTACAGCGTCTCCTATCTACCTTCCTCGGGTGACCAGATCGGTGCCTTCACCCCCGGCTTGGTCATCGCTAAGCCGGAGCAGTTCGAGAACACAGAAGTCGGCATCAAGTACGACGTCAATCCGCGCTTCCAGCTCACGGCCGCGGCCTACAACCTGGACAGGTACAACCAGCGTCTTGCCGATCCCAACAACCCCGGCTTTTTTATCCTGTCGGGTAAAACCAACACGCAGGGCTTTGAGATCGGTGCCAACGGTTACGTCACCGATTGGTGGCAGATCGCTGGCGGCTACGCCTTCACCGATGCGCGCATCGCCAGCGCCACCTCAGCCGTAATTGTGGCTGGCAACACGGTCGGGCTGGTGCCGTTCAACGCCTTCACGCTTTGGAACAAGTTCGACGTGACGCGCGAGTTCTCCGTTGGGGTCGGCATCCTGAACTACTCGCACACGTTCGCAGCCTCGGACGATACGGTCCGCCTGCCGGGATATACCCGGATCGACCTGGGACTGTTTTACCAGATCAGCGAGTCGGTCCGCGCTCAGATCAACATCGAGAACCTGTTCGACCGGCAATACATCTCCACGGCGGACAACAACAACAACATCACGCCGGGCGCTCCACGGACTATAAGGGCGCAGATCATAGCTCGGTTCTGAACCCCGCTGCTCTGTGAGGTTTAGGCTGCAGGCACGCGTACTTTTCAAACGCCTGAGAAGGGCCGGTATCTGGCTGGGCGGCGACGTCCGCTTTGTTGCAGCTGCCATATGGAAGCGGACGGTCGCGAGACCACCCATTCCGGACCTGTCGCGCGCGCGACAGGTCATGAGCTGCCCCGGGGCAGAGCTGCCAACCGTCAGATTGAGCTGACTGACACAGCCCTCCTGTGTCAGCCTCCCATCAGTGCGCGGACGCGGGCCGGGTTCGAGGCGAGAAGCTTCTCGAAGTCCGCCTCGGACATGCTGGACAGCGTCTCGATCGTGATTTCACTCGCGGGCTGGCCACCGGCGGCCGAGAGCGAGCGGCCTGGGCCTGCCTGTCCGGCGGCGACGCGCGCAGCCTTATCGGCGGCGTTCTCGGCCGGGGCGGCGGCGGGCGCGGGCTCCGGAGCCTTCGGCGCGAACCCACGGCTCTTGGCGAGCTGCGCGATCATGGCGGCCGGCGACTGGCCGCGCTGACGGGCCGTCTGAGCGAGGTTGAACTCCTCCTCGCGCACCGCTTCGATCGCGGCCTTCTGGTCCATGCCGAACAGCGTCAACTCGGCCACCCGCCCCGAGAACAGGTGCTCGTAGGCGTCCGAGACCGTCGCATCGGATGCGATCGCGGCGCGGAGGTCCTGCTGGTAGAACCCGATGATCTCGCCGCGCTCGGCCTCGACGCGGCGATCCTCCTCGGCCTTCTTCTGGCTCTCGGTGAGCTGGGTCTGGCCGGTCCGCAGCGCCTCGATCTGCTGCTCGAGGTGCTTCGCATAGCCGAAGATGTCCTCGGCCGGGTCCGGGACCTTGACGGGCTCGGGCGCGGCCGTAGGCGTTATTGGGGCGGCCGGACGCTGCATCGCCTCTGACAGGATGCGCAGGCGCTCGTCGCCGCGAGCGAACCGCTCGCGCAGTTCGTCGCGCTCCTTCTCGACCGCCTTCCGGCGCTCGCGCTCCTCGTGCAGGGCGCCGTGCGGGACGAACTTGCCCTTCTCGTCGCGCGGCTGGTTCTCGGGCGCGCCCTCGAGCTTTGCGCCTTCCTCTCCGGCCTCGGGCTCGGCCACAGGAGGCTCGGCGGCGGCCGGGGCGGGCTCGGCGGCGGGCGGCGTCAGACCATCGGAGGCGGGCGTCTCCTCGCCGCGCTCGTAGGCCTCGAAGGCAGCCTGCTCCTCGGGCGTGAAGGCGTCTTCGCTGTCGCCGATGGCGAGGTCGGTATCGGTCATGTGGTCCTCGTGACGTGAAGGGGACGAAAGCCGGCGTGCGCCGCCGGCGGGCGTAGGGGGTCAGGCCGCCGCTTCCGCGGCCTGGGCTGCGGCCTCGGGGGCGGTCAGCAACTGGGCGAGCTGCACGGCGGCCGAAGCGTGGTCGTGGTGGGTCAGCGCCTGCTCGCGCCCGGCCTTGGCGTTCTTAAGGTTCGCGCCAGCCGTCATGTCCTGGATCCGGGCGACCGCCGTCTGTACGGCGATCTGTTTCTGCTGCTCTTGCTCCGGCGTGTCGGCGCTCTGAGCGAGCAGGTCGCGCATCTTGGCCACGAACGAGGCCGGGAACGGCGAGTAGGGCAGGATCTCGAGCAGGACCTGCGGGGTGATCATGTCCTTGATGATCGGCAGGACGCTGGTGAAGGTCTGCCAGACGATCTGCTGCTGGTTCGGCGAGGCCGGGGCGTCGTCGATCACCACGTCGAAATCGCCCATCGTCCGGTCCCGCATCAGCGGAACGACCTTGGCGCCCTCGTCGCCCACGATCCGGATCAGGCGCCTGTCGGAGAGGTACGTCTGGATGAAGAACAGGCGCACCCGGCCGATGTGCTTCCGAGCCCGGCGCAGCGAGTCGAACAGCGTCGCCAGGATCGTCATGGCGGCCTGCTTGCGCTGGTACTCCAGCACGCCGGCCTGGTCGTTCTGTTTCTGGCCGAGAAGCTCCAGGTTCACGCCCGACGTGTCGCGGATGGAGCCGATCGCGAACTCCATGAGCTGCCAATGCCCCGACGGCAGGACCGGGAGCGGCTTCTCCTTCATGCGGGCCGACATGAGGGCGCCGTCCGAGACCCACGACACGGCGCCGGGCTTGGCGATGCTCGCCTCGAAGGCGCGCTGGTCCGGAACCGCGCCCTTCTCCATGATCCAGCCGCCCTTGGACTGGCGGTTGAGCATGTCGAGGGTCTGCGACAGCCACTTGTTGGCGAAGCGCTGCGGGTCGCGCATCGGGCGCACGATCCCAAACCACGTGCCCTTGTTGTGGTCGCGGTCGCCGGTCAGGCAGGCGTAGGAGAACAGGTCGCCGGCCGGGGCCGGCCCTTCCTCCAGCACGACGGCGCCGAGGAAGGCGCGGCGGTAGACCCGCTTCATCCGGTGGAACAACTTCACTGGCATGCCGAGCATCTCGGCGCGGCGGGCGAGGACGGCCGCCTGCTTCGGATCCATCTCCTGCGGCTCGCCGGTCGTGGGATCGATCACCACCGCGACGCGGGCGCGCTCCCACCACTGGCACTCGACGATCGTCACGCGCGAGGACGAGGCGTCGTCATCCTGGCCCAGCCGGTCAATGCGGCGCTCTCCAGGCTGGATCTCGTGATGCTCGCCCTCGCCGTCGCGGTCCTCGGCCCAGGCGGCATCGAGGAGCGCGGGGTCGATGTCGGGGAAGAGCGCCTCCGCCTCGGCCCGGTCCATCGTCTTCGCGCGAAAAAGGCGACGCGCGTCCATGAGGTTCCGCTTCCGCGCGGACGCGTCCCAGATCATCTTCAGGGAGTTGACCCGGTCCTCGACATAGGCGCCGTCCGGGTTGGTCTCGTAGTCGAGACGCATCTCGACCCAGCCCATGCCGCAGATCGCGCAGTCCACGAAGGCGTCGGATTCCTCATCCTCTGCCTGCGCCTCGTCCGCGAGGTACCGCGAGGCCTCTGTGAGCAACTCGTTCTTGGCCGCGTCGCCGATCTCGCGGGGCAGGTACTGGATGTCCTGCCGGCTGTTCACCTCGGAGCCGGCGACCGCCTTGATAACGGGCAGGATCCGGTTGAACGTCACCGGCGGCCGGCCCTGCTGGCGCAGCACAGCCTCGTCTTCGGTGCTCCACTGGCGCCCGGCAACGAAGTCGTAGTCCTCGCGGGCGTCCTCGCGCCACTTCGCGGAGGCCTGCCGATCGGTGCGGTACCAGCCGCGCAGGCGGCGCAGCAGCGCCTCGCGGTCGAGCCCAGCCTGATCCACTGCCTCGCCGTCGAGGGCGGGCGCGTCCGTGTCCGTCATGCCGCCCAACCTGATCCTGATGTGCTGTCGTCCGCCTCGCGGCGGCGTCGACGCGCGTAGACGTTGTTCCGACCATCCACCGGCGGATCGTCCTCACGGGGCTCGGCGATGCCGATGGCGAAGTACCGGAAGGCGTCGGCCGCGTGGCTCGCCCAGTCGTGCAGCGGGTTCTTCGAGAAGGCCTGCGTCTTCTCGTCGACGTCGTACCGGTAGTTTCGGAGCGCATGGAGCCCGTCGGCGCAGGCCTCATCGTCGAACCAGCACCGCGCGAAGATTTTCCGGGCCGCGTCAATGCCGGCGGCCACGGTCAGGCGCGGCGTGATCCGGACGCGATGCCCGGCCGCCCACATCTGCTGCTCGATCGTCCGCTCGGAGGCGAGCAGCTCATTCCGGGCGTCGTGCGGGAGCCAGTTCTCGCCGTAGACGTAGCCCTTCCCGCCCTGCTCGACCGGGAGCGCCCGCTCCTTCAACAGGTCGAGGTAGTGGCCGAGCGCGTGCCCACGGTTCTCGTAGAAGTCGATCAGCCGGAACTCGAACCCGACGATCTGGGCGAACCAGATGCTCGTCTTGTCGGCCCGGCCCAGGTCCCAGAAGGTGTGAACCGTCTTCGTCGGGTCGTATGGGACCTTCGTGAACCGCTTGGCGGACGTCGCGGCCAGGATCTCGTTCGCGTAGATCGCGCCGTCGAGCACGGCCTTGCAGTTGCCGCCCCAGACCGTCTCATAGGCGACGGGGTCGCGCGCCTTCAGATCCAACGCCTCCTGCCGGAGCACGTCGGGGAACCAGGGATTGTCCTCCCAGCCGATCTTCACGACTCGCGCGCCGGTCGGCGGCTTCGCCACGAAACGATTATAGGTCTCGTCCTCCGCCAGCTCGGTGTTGAAGCTGATCCAGATCTCCGAGCCTTCCTTGCGGATGGTCGGGATCAGCACGTCCCAGGACGTCTTCGAGACCGTGCGGGCCTCCTCGACCCAGCACACGTCCACGCCCTCGGTCGACTTCACCGAGGCGACGTTGTGCCGGAGCCCCTTGAAGATGAACTCGGTCCCGTTCCGGCCGAGGATCCGCTTCTCCTGGACCTCGTACAGGCCATCGAGCCCGAGGAGGTCGATCTGCTGCGCAAACAGCGCGTGCGCCGATTCCGCGATGCTGTTCTGGAACTCGCGGGCGCAGAGCACCCGGAGCGGCCGCTGCGCCCCCATGATGAGGAGCACCCTGCCGAACCCCCACGACTTCGCGCCGCCCCGGCCGCCATAGGCGACCTTGTAGCGGGCCGGCTCGAAGAGGAAGTCGAGCTTCTCCGGGAACTCAACCTGCATCGGGCGGGCGCCCGGGCCGGATGAATGTGACCGTCATGCCTGTCGGGATCGCGCCGCCCTCACCATCGCCGTCGATGGACTGGGTCGGCTTGCCGTAGCCGCGATCCAGGATGGCGTTGGCCGCCGCGACGCGGGCCGCCTCACACTCGCCGGCCATGGCGATCTCCACCAGCACGGCGAGGGCTGTCTCGGTGTGCTCGCGGGCGAGGTCACGGACCTTGGCCGAGGCTTTCGGGCGGCCGCCAGGGTTGCCGGACTGGCCGGGCTGGAACTGGCTCATGAGCCTGTTTCGTGTCTGATCTCAGGAGCGCCGCCGCTGGCAGAACGTCTTGTGTGTGCCACCGGCCGGCAGGCTCAGATGCGTGGTCAGCAGCGTGCCGACCATCGGGCATTCGGTGACGAGCGCCACCGGCTGCGTGAGCACGTCGAGGGCTGTATCGCTCGTGCAGTCAGGCCCTTCGACCCCGGGCGGGCAGGCGAGTGCGCCGGCCATGTAGCCCGGAGACTCCGCGTGTGCCGGCTGGTCAAACACCCAGACCCAGGCCCAGCCGAACATCAGGATCAGGAAAATGCCGGCCAGCTGCCGGACACCGAGAATGCTGCGGGCGATCTCAAGCATCGGTCGCGATCTCCATGACCAGCACATCAGCGCAGACGCTGAGACGTATCTCTGTGGCGGCCATCACACTTCAGCCCGCCGTCAGTGCTTGGCCCGGGACGGCATGTCGCCGAACAGGAGCGTCAGGCGCTCGGCCGCTACGCGCACGTCGTCGGGCAGCGCGGGCCGGACCGTCACGAAGGCGGCCGGGCGACGCGGGCGCAGGGCCGCCGCGGCGATGCCGGCGAGCAGGATGGCGGCGCAGAGGCGGGGCATCAGCGCCGCCCTCGCGCGAAAGCGTTCGCGACGAATATGACCGTCACGCAGACGATGACCACGATCCGCAGCAGGGTCTCCTGATCCACAGCCGGCATCGTCATCTCCCCTGGTGGACGCCGAAGCACCGCAGCGCCTCGTCGTAGGACAGCTTCGGGATCGGGCCGGCCGGCGCGCCGAGGTCGGGGCCGGCGCACAGCTCGCGCTCGCCGCGGTGGACGACCGGTGCGGGCGCAGCCGGCTCGCCGCGGAGCAGCCAGCGGAGGACGAGGCGCTTCAACATGGCCGCGCGTTCCTCATCGCCATGGAGCGCCGGACCTCGAACTCGCCGGCCCGGGCCTCGTCGAACGGGGTCTCGACCGGAAGCGGTGTGGCGGCCGGCTTCCCGATGCAGCCCTGCCGGCGGAGGTGGTCGCCGTAGGCCTGGGCCGCCGGGTCGCGCTGGAGGCGCTGCGCATGGCGAAGCGCTCGGTCCGCGTCGGCCGGGGTGAAGTCGGGGCGTGCGGTCAAAAGATGATCGCCTTGTGGGCGCCCGGCTGGAGCACGTGCTGCTCGGCGCCGGTCCAGGTGAACAGGTACTCGACCGCCCCGCGGTACTTCGGGTTGTCGAGGACGTAGCCGATCGTGTCGTGCCTCCACTGGCGGCCGGTCGGAGACAGGATGCCGTCGCGGTTCAGCCCCTCGGCGATCGCCTGGAGGGTCGCCCGCGGGCGCTTGCCGCGGCCCCGCTCCCGAAATATGCGCCGGACGACCGCCGCCTGCTCCGGCACGATGACGAGGCCGCCGGCCCGGTCGGTTGCGTAGCCGTAGGGAACCCGCCCCCCGGCAAAGCCGCCGCGGCCGGCCTTGGCGAGCTTGCCACCAGCAGTCCGGTCCCGGATCGTGAAGCGCTCCGATTCCGCCATGCCGGCGAGGATCGCGAACACGGTGCGCCCCATCGGCGTCGCCGTGTCGATCGGCTCGGTGACGGACCGGATGCCGACCCCGTGTGTCTCGGCCAGATCAGCGACCGTAGTCACGGCGTACCGGATCTCGCGGGCGAGCCGATCGAACCGGTAGACCAGGAGCACCGAGAACCGCCCGTCGGCCGCGAGCTGCAGGACCTCCCCGAAGCCGGCGCGATCGGCGGGCCGAGTCGCCCCGGACACGCCCGCATCAGTGATGACCGCCACCAGCTCGTAGGCCTGGCTCTCGGCGAAGGCGCGAAGGGCGCGCTCCTGCGTCTCCAGCCCGAAACCGTGCGCGGCCTGCTCGTCGGTGGAGACCCGGAGGTAGGCCACCGCCCGGGTGGCCAGAACCGCCTTCGCGGCCTCTTGGGTTTTTATTCTGCCCCGGGCGCGAGCGGTTCGCCGCGACCCTGAAATCGCGGGTAAGTTACTCATTCCGTTTATCTATTTACGCTGGCGGTGCGGTTCTTGCGGAAATGTCTTGGTAATTCCGCATCGGCCTACAAATCAGGCCGCCCGACGCCGCCTTGCGACGGTGAAAGGCTTGCCCTTCTCACTCTGTCCGGACAAGCCGAACGTGCGCTTCTCGACGGTCGCGATCAGCGGCCGAAGCTGGCGGATCAGGGACCGGATGCGCCGGCAGTGATGATCGCAGGCTTCGAGGTCGACATCCTGGCGCCCGGTCGCGCGCAGGTGGCAGAGCGCGAGGCTCTCCTCCTCGATCGCGGTGACGATAGCGTGGGCGCTCATCGGAGACCGCTCATGGCATGGAACACCGCCCGCGTCTCACGGGGCAACGCCTAAGCTGTTACGCGGGTTCGGTGAAGCTGGGTCCGCACATGCGAACGCCCGGCAGCCCTTGGGCTCCGGGCGTGCGTCTAGCGACTAGATTAATCTGGCTGTTCGCCCGTCGGGTGTCAAGCCGCCGGCGCCTCGACCTCCTCGAGCGCCTCGTCCCGCGCCAGCGCCGCCGCGATCCGGCCCGGCACGCTCTCCGCGTCGGCGAGGTAGACATCGTCCGGTGTCGACCGCCCTGCGCCGCGGGCGGTGTGCTGGGCTGCGGTCAGTCCCTCCAGGAGGAAGCGGAAGTGCGCCGCGACCTGCGCCGTGCCCTTCTCGCTGCCCTTGCCCCGCGCGGCCGCATAGGTCCGGAAGGGCCAGCCCTCGGTCAGGATCGCGCGGAGGAATCGGGCGCCGACCGAGCCGACGGCCCGCTCGAGGCGGGCGGAGAACTTCCGCACCCGCTCGGCATCCTCGACGCTGTAGATGATGGCCAGCTCGTGGGCGATCGTCTGGTCGCGGGATCCGGCGATGTCCCATCCGCCGGAGCCGAGCCGGGCGCCGGAGCCGCGCTCGTAGACGGCCTGGATCAGGCGTCCGACGAAGAGTTGCGCGTCGGTGATGTCCCCGCGGGCACGCTCGGCGGCCAGCACGTCGACCTGGCGGTTGACGGTGGCCGGAATGAAGGTGCCCAGCTCGAAGGGGCACGGGACAGTCGCGGCCCCGGGCTGGATCTCGCGGTCGCGCGCAGTGATCGGCTGGGCCGCGGCCGCCCGACGGCGAGCCCCGGCTGAGCGCTTCTCAACGCGCACGTGCGAGTGGGTTGCCGGCGAGCCGGCGAGGGTGATGGCCTTGGTCCTGGACGCTGCCACGGTGATGCCCCTTGAGGCGGCCGGCCTTCCGCCGATCCGTGACACCTGATCTGCGTCCCGTTTTTGGACACACGCAAGCGTGATCTATGCGTGCGTCACTCCAGCATGCCCGCGTTCCGTTCGTTCCGAGCATCGCCAGTTAGTGCGATATCAATCTCTCGTCCTCACCATCCCATCCGAGCCGCAGGCTTGGATACGAACTGATGTCGATCAGCATCGGCGCGGCCGCCTCGGGCGGGGCCTACGCGCTGCCAGTCAAACCGTTTGGGCAGGCGCAATCTGCCGACCCCGCTCTATCGGCGCAACAAACGGCCAAGACTCAGGCCAAGGTCGCGGCGGCGCAGCAGGAGCTCGCTAACGCCAACGGCATCGTGGACCAGGACAAGCGCAACCACAGTCCCGGTTGTGTCGCCTGCGATCAGAAGCTGGTGGACAAGGCGCAGGCTCAGCTCGCCCAGGCCAAGGCGTCGGGTAACGGCGAGACCTCGCAGGCACAGCTCCCACCTGGCAGCCTCGTCGACCTCACCGCCTGACCATCCGTCTCGGCTATTGAGCGCTGCGCACGTTCCAAGCATCGGCAAACCGCTCGCAGGCCCGTTTTCGGCGCCGGTCAAAGGTCCTCCGCCAGATCCGGAACTCGTCGCAATAGTCGGAGACGGTACCGCCTGGCACGTCCCTCAGGAGCCGCAGATTGCGGTGCTGCCTGATCCGCCGCCGCGCCTTGGCCCTCGCCCAGGTCAGCAACGCGATCCGCTCCGAGCTGTCCCGGCCCAGGATCTCGGCCGAGAACACGATCCAGTCGAAGGTGGCAGCCATCTCGCGCGGTTCGTTCGGCTGCATCCGGTTGGCCCGGACGCTGAAGATGCCCGATCTGGTGAAGGCCATGAACGCCGCCACCAACCATCGCTCGATATCGCGGCACGTCATCGCCGGCGGGGCCGGCCCCTCGATCCGCAGCGGATTCGCCATCAGCACCGGGTCAAGGATCCCCTACTGTCCGCCAGAAGAGGCGACGCGCCCCCTCACTGCTTCCCCAAGTTGAGCATCGGGAGAGCGCCACCGGGCACCATGGTCGTCGGCAGCTTGCCGTCCCACCGCTCCGCCTGGGTCAGCGCGACGAGGCCGGGATTCGAGCCCAGCGCCTCAGCCCTGGCTCGGATCGCGCTGGCCTCCGCATCGCCTCGAAGCTTCGTCGCATCGGCCTCGGCCTGTGCCCGCTGGCGGATCGCGTTCGCCTCGGCACCGGCCTTCGTGCCCACGATCTCGGCCTGGACCTTCTCGCGGAGCGCATTCTGCTTCAGCCGGTCGACCTCGACGGAGGCCTGCATGCGCTGCTCGATCGACCGCATGTACTCTGGCGAGAACTGGATGTCCTCGATCTGCACGGCCTCGATCACGATGGGCGCGTTCATGGCGCCGATCGCCTCGTGGATGGCGCTGGCCATCTGCGCGTTGAGCCGAACCCGATCCTGCACGGCCGTCACCGCATCGAACTGGCCGAAAACGTTCTTCGACTGCTCCAGCACCTTCGACTGGACGACACGCGCCTCCAGGTTCCGGGTCGACGTGAATCGGCTGTAGACCTCGGACACCCGGTCCACCGGCACGTGGTAGAGCACGGACAGCTTCATGACCGCCGGCTGCTGGTCTCGCGAGTAGGCTTCCATCTTGTCGAACTCGACGCGATGGGACTCGACGCTGATCGCGACCGCCGTCTGCACGAACGGCGCCTTCCAGTGCAGCCCAGGATCGGCCTCGCCGACCACGGCGCCGTTCGTCAGCAGCACCACCCGCTCGCGCTGGTCGACCGTGTAGAACGATCCGCCGACGACGGAGAGGACGAGGAGCCCTGCGACGCCCGCCAGCCCCAGCTTCACGTAATTCACCTTCCTTGCCCTCCCTGGTCCTTCATCACGCCCGTCACGCGGTCGCTCGACCTGTGTGCCTCTGGCCATGGTTTCTCTCCTGGTGAAGGGTGTGACTCGGTCAGGCGGCCGAGCGGCTGAATAGGTCCTGGTCGCGGGACGCCGGCGGATCCGCCGGCATCGGCGGCAGCGCCACGCGGGCCGCGACGATGGCACGGCACTCCCGATCGGCGCACGACCACATGCCGTCGCTGCGCTTTCGGAAGCACCCAAAGCCGAACGAGGCGTCGAACACACCGCACGAGGCGCAGGTGCGCTCGACAGGCCCGTTGGCCTTCGCGGCCGCTTCCTCCTCGGCTGTCTTCCGCGCCGCCTCGCGCTGGCGCAGCTCGATCTCCCAGAGGTTCGGCCTCACGACGCGCCTCCCGTATGGCCCTGGCGCTGGTCGAGGCGGGCGATTAGCCGACCGATGTCCGGCCCGTGCCCGGTTTCGCGGAGCCGCGCGAGGTCCTCGTTCAACTTCGCTCGCTGCGCTCGAGCGATCTCTGCCGGCGTCTCGACCCGATGCCGCTGCGGCTCGGCCTGCCGCATCCGCTGCAAATGTGCTTCGGCCGCACGAGCGACCTCCGCCCGCTGCTCCGGCGTCGGCACGTCGTAGACCTCGGCATCGAGCACGCGCCGGATGTGCAGGAGTTGCGTCCGGAGCGGGATCAGGCCCTCGCGCACCTCGTCGGCGAACTCAGCCGGGGAGGGCCGCCAACGCTTCACCCAGGGCCGCAGCGTCTTGCCGTTCCGGAAGCGCTCAGCCGCGGCGTGAATCGCGGCCAGCGGCAGGTCCTTCAGCGCCGACACGTACTCCGCGATCAGCACCTCGTTCTCGTCGTCGCCGCGCCCGCGCCCCTGCTCAAATCCCAGGAGGACCCGGGTCACGACCGTGTCGACGTGGCGAGGATTCGAGGCCGCAGTCAGCTCGGCGTTAAGCCGCTCGGCGACGTCGGAGAGCACTCGACGCTCGGCTATCGTGGCCGCCCTGTCCCGCCGCACGGAGTAGCGGGTCGGAAGGACGGGATGCGCTTCCAGCCTGCCATGCAGTGCCGAGATCCTCTCCTCGACTTGGGCCGGCATCGGGGTCGTTTGCGTCGATGGTAGGCGGTTCGACATCGTAGGCTCCCGTCTGGGATTCGGCGCGCTGGCGGATCAGGCGGGCGGCGAGACCGGTCGGTGCGGGCTGGGCAGGGCGGCCGCGGTCCGGGCGGCGGCCGAGGGCTTCGCGGCGGGCCTGGAGGCGCCGGTCGACCCAACTCGTGAAGTCGGCCAGCTCGCGGCCGTCGGCGTCCTCGATCAGGCCGAGCACCACCACGGCCTCGTCGTGGGCGATGGCCAGCCAGTGGCCGATCAGGGCGAGGGCCGAGCGCTGGGACCGGCCGGTGTTGGCGCAGATCAGCGCGGCGCCCCGGGTCAGCAGCTCCTGGCGGAAAGCTCGGGCCTGCTCGGCCGCGCCAGCGCCGCCAGCC
The DNA here is from genome assembly GCF_056403155.1 of Methylobacterium sp. P3_A11. Lineage (NCBI taxonomy): Bacteria > Pseudomonadati > Pseudomonadota > Alphaproteobacteria > Hyphomicrobiales > Methylobacteriaceae > Methylobacterium > Methylobacterium sp. P3_A11. Next base: position 51,111 of record NZ_JBFUGA010000001.1, on the reverse strand, counting down.
TGCCCGACATCGTCGGCCGATCCGTCAGGATCGGAACCGGGGGTCGGGGAGGGGTTAAGGGGTGGGGGTGGAGGTGCAGGAAGAGGGGGCGGACCATTCGGGGAGGGGACGGGGGGTAACGCGTTACCGCCGTTACCAGCGTTAAGATGCGTTTCACGGTGCCGGCGCACCCGGGCGGCGGTCTGGGTCCGACGCTTCTCGGTCATGGCATCGATCTCGGCAGCCGCGGCCTTCTCGTCCGCCTCGATCACCGCGAGCAGCATCTCAGCCGAGGCTCCGGCCGCCACGAGCGCGCGAAGGGCTTCTGAACGGATCGCCATCGCCTACTCCGCGGCCATGAGGAGAGGATCGGCGCCGTCTTCGTCGGTGAAGTCCTCCCAGGACATGCGGCTGAGCTGCGTCGGGCCGCCGTGGGAGACGTCCCAGACGAACCAAGCGAAGGCCATATTCGAGGAGGCCTTCGGGCCATCCCAGCCGTCCCGGTGCATCATCGGCAGGCGCTTGCGGAAGCAATGCACCCGAGCGAGCGTGCCGGTGTCGAGGATGGAGCCGCGTGAGATGCTCTCGTAGAACGAGAACCGCAGCAGCATCATCACGCGCGGGCAGAGCCGCACGGCCTGCTCCACAAAGGCGCGAGCGTCCTTGTAGGGCGGGTTCGTGACGATGCAGTCGATGCCCTCGGGGGCCTCCGGCACCTTCAGGAAGTCGACGCCCGAGACCTGCCCCCTCCAGCCGTAGTCGACGAGATCGGTGGCGAGCACGTCGTGCCCGCCCGCGTACAACTCGCTCACGATCGCCCCAGGCCTGCAGGCTGGCTCCCAGATCCGTTGCGGCAGCCATTCGGTCCCTATCAGAGCCCGCACGGCGACCGCTGGCGTCTCGTAGAGGTCGTTCCCGCGCTCCGAGAGCGCGTGAGCCTTGTTCTCGCGGTGGGTCACGGCGCGGACCTCCGGAGGCGCGAGGATCCGGCGCTGGCGCGCACGACAGCGGAGATGCTGCCGGAGAGGGCGCAGCCCGCGAGGATGGGGAGGTGCCATGTCATGCCACCGCCTCCAGCGGAGGGCGCACGGGGGCGATCAGCTTCAGGGCCGCGCCGTCGGACAGGCCGCGCACCGTAGCGGCGACCTCGTCGTGCTCGGCGTGCCACTCCAGGAGCACGCGGACGGCATCGCGGTCGTTGTCGACGACGCCATGCCGCTGCAGGAGGTCGGAGACCGCCTTGGCCGCGTTGTCGAGATCCATACGGGACGTGCGCGGCACGGCCAGCAGGAGGACGTACGGACCGGGCACGCGTCCCGGACGCTGGGCCTGGAGGCGCCAGCCGGCGCCGTCGATCCAGGATCGGTAGACGTCGGACCGATGCGGCCCCTTGCCGTTACCATGCCGGTAGAGGGCATTCACCGATGGCGGGACCGGCAGGAGCACAGTCACGGAATCAACCACGCGGCGGCCGGGCGGCGCGAACACGGGGCTCTGCGGGGCCGGTGGATCCTCGACTGGCTGCCAGCGGGCGCTCGCGGACCTCGGGCTCGAAATGGAGCTGGTGGCCGTGAACCACTGGCCTACCGCGATCGCGACCCACACGCTGAACCACCCGACAGCCCGGCACTACGTGCAGGACATCGCGACGGTGCGCCCGCACCTCCTGGTGCCGGAGGGCTACCTGGACCTGCTGATGGCCTCGCCGACCTGCACGCACCATTCGGTGGCGCGCGGCGGCAAGCCGACGTCCGACCAGCAGCGGAGCGACCCCTGGCAAATCATCACGTGGCTCACCGAGCTGCGGGTGAAGCGCATCATCATCGAGAACGTGTGGGAGTTCATCGGCTGGGGACCGGTCGACCACCGCACCGGCCGACCGGTGGCGTCGCGCAAGGGCGAGTATTTCCGCGCCTGGATCGACACGCTGAAGCGGCTCGGATTCCGGCTCGAATGGCGCAAGCTGAACGCGGCCACTACGGCGACGCCACAACGCGCAGCCGCTTCATCCTGATGGGCCGGTCCGACGGCAAGCGGCTCGTGTGGCCGACGCCAACGCACCGACGACGGGACGACAAGGTCGCCGACCTGTTCTCGGGAACGAAGCCATGGCGGGCGGCCCGCGAGATCATCGACTGGGACATCAAGGGACGATCGATCTTCAACCGGAAGAAGCCCCTCGCGCCGAAGACACTCTCCCGGATCTATGCCGGCGCCCAGAAGCACGGCTGGCCCGAGCCGTTCCTAGTGGTCTTGCGCAACCACATGACCGCCCCGGGGCATGGACATGCCCCTTCCAGCGATCACCGCGGGCGGCACTCACCTCGGCCTGGCACAGCCGGTCCTCATCAAGCAGAACTTCCGGCGCGACGTGCAGGGCGTGGACGACCCGGCACCCACGGTGATGACGCAGGCACGCCTCGGCCTCGCCGAGCCCGTCATCGTCAACATGAAGGGGCAGTCGACGGCCACCGCCGTTGACGAGCCTCTGCCGACCCAGACGGCACACGCGGGCCATCTCTACGCGGCCGAGCCCTTCGTCATGGCCACGGGGAGCACGGGGGTGCCCCGCGTAACTGCCGACCCGCTCCCAACGATCACCACCGGCGGTGCGGGGTCGGAGGATCCTGGCTGCGCCCGGCCGATGCTGATCGAGCCGCTCGTGCTGTCCCGCCACGCGGAGGGCGCCGCGCGCCCGGTCAGCCAGCCCACTCCCACCCAGGTCGCGAAGCATTCGCACCTTCTGATCTCGCCCTACTACAGCTCCGGCTCAGGCGAGACCTGCGCAAGCGGTGAGGATCCCTTGCCGACCGCCACGGCCAAGGCACGGTTCGGCATGGTCGTGCCGATCACGCACGCCGACGGCGGCAACCGCGCCAGGGATGCCGCGGTCGACCCGCTGCCGACGATCACGACGGCGCACCGCGGCGAGCTGGCGTTCATCGCCGCGCAGTTCGGTGAGCGCGAGGGACAGGCGCCCCGCGTCCACGACATCGCGGACCCGGCGCCGACGCTCTGCGCCACCGGCCGCGTGAACCTCGTCGAGGGGACAGAAACCTACGACATCCTCTTCCGGATGCTGGAGCCGCACGAGCTGGCCGCGGCCATGGGCTTCAACGACGAGGAGCGGCGGTACGAGTTCACCGGCACGAAGACCGAGCAGATCAAGCAGATCGGCAACGCCGTCTCGGTCGCGAAGATGACGGCCTGCGTCGCCGCCATCATGGCCGACGCCGCTCCGAAGACCCGGGAGGAGTCCGGCCCCTTCCTCGAGGCGGTGGCGTGATGTGGCTAGCCTTCGACCAAGATCTGACTGCGGATCGCCGCGACGTCGGTGCCGACTTCGTTCAGGAGGGCGCGCACGCGGTCGAGCGCCAGCGCCGTCCGCATCGCGCCGTCCGCATCGTGCGTACTGTCGATGCGAGAGATTTCGATCAAATACGGTATGATTTTTCTGTCAAAATAATTGTAGTCGGTAGGACATTTGATCTCATAAAAGATTGCCAATGCATGAAAAGCACGCGCCATCAATTTCAGCGCGACGTCGTTTGTCTCTTCGCGCTCGATATTGTTCATTTCTGCTCGTTCTCTGACGGACCGACTGTTTTCCGGCCTAACATGGCTGTGGAAAACTGTCGATCCGAGATAAGCGGCGGTGTGTCTGGCGACCACTTCGGCAGTGGTATTTCGCATTCATATGGCCAAGCTGCAACAGGCGGGGGGCGTGCTGGCCGGGTCTGCCCCTTAGGGGCCAGGCTTCCCGCGGGGGCGGATCATCGCGCCTACCTCCCGTTCGATGTCAGTAAGAATGCCGTTCACTCTCGCCGCGACGCCCTCGGGACCGGATTCAATCGTTCGGTCGTTAGTCTCCGCGATCAGGCGCAGATTGGCCTCGACGAAGGCGTGAATCTTGGTCTGAACTTTCTCGAACTCTCCGGGATGGGCGGTCTCGAAGAGGATCGCCAGCGCCAGGTAGGCGCGTCCGATCATGTCGAGCGCCAATTCAGTATCGGCTTTTGGCTGATCGGCTATGTCGCTCATGACGCCTCGATACGCAGGCTTACAACTCTCATAACACTACGTAGCAGAGTATTAAGGATGGGCCAATGACGTGGCTACGGTCATGCAATGGCTTATTAATTGAGCTGGTCACTCCGTCCGCGCTCCACTACGAGCCCCTGCATTCCGGTGACCTCTACCGCTTCGCCGGCCGGCTGCTGGTCGGACGTGGCGGCAGTGGCGGCACCGAGTGCGCCTTACCGACCTGGCCCCGAAACAGGCTTTCGTACAGGCCGCCCCGGCGCAGCGTCGACCTGCGATCGTGCCTCGATCCGATGCGACATCCGACCGACACCCATTATGGATCGCAGCTTCGCGGTCACGCCCATCAACACGAGCATTCCGATGACCAGCGCGAAGATGGTCAGGGTGTGGTGGACCGCGTCCTCGAACTCACGTCCGGCGTGGACGATCAGCCAGCCCACGCCGACGAACGCGGCAGCCGAGATCAGCKGGATCGTCAGGTCGGGCATCGGGGACCTAACGGCCTGATCTTATGCGCGGTTCGTGTGCTCGACGTCGCGCCACTTCAGGCGAGCGGCGAGGAAGCCGCGGCATGAACGCGTCTCACAGCGAGACGGCCCTTCGGCCGATCCCGCACCGGTCGCGGTGGAGGAGCTCGGTGCCGCGTCGTCTATGCCTCGGACACAGCCTCATCCTCCCCGCCTGTCGCGCCGACTGCCAGTCCGGGCCRGTAGGCGTCCAGCGCCGCGTAGGCTTCCGTATTGGTCAGCCCGATCTGCTCCATGTCGGTCAAGAGCGCCAGGATGTCCGCATCGACCGGCTCGCCGGCCTCTTTGCGCGCGATGAGCCCGTTGATCATCGCCATGTCGTCGTCCGGCTCGTCGGTAACTTCGGTCGTGGTGGGAATGGCCATGACGGGTCTCTCGAGGAGTGGCTCCAGGACCTAGGGCGTTTCGGGGCACCTTGCCACAGGCAGACATTAACCCAAGCCTCGGAGTAGCAGCATGGCCGAGTCCAGCACCATCACGCGCGAGGGCTTCACCGCCGCCGATCTCGCCGGCTGCGCTGAGCGCGAGGTCCGCCAGAGGCTGCGCGCCTACCCGCGCTGGGTCGAGGCCGGGCGCATGACGCAGCAGCTCGCCGACCGCCAGACTGCGCTGATGCAGGCGATCGCGCGCAAGCTCCGCGCGGAGGCCGGTGCCGAGGGCGCGAAGGGGGATCTGTTCGGCGACGAGTGCCGCCATGTATGATCGAAGGACTCAGCCGGAGAACTTCAAGCCCAATTTCCTGCCAGCGCGCCATATCACTAGACAGGTCTTGTTAAGATACAGCCTTTCTGAGATCAGCTGGAATTCGGCCGGAAGATTAGTCTCGGGTCCTGTCTCAATCATCGCGCCGGATTTGGTGAGATCCCATATAAGACAGTCGCAGAAATCTTGGTCAGGTCCGAAAAGGATGTGCCCCGTCTTCAAGGCGGTTCCGCGCGTGGTGACTCTGCGTTCGTTGGGCATTCAGAGTCCCCGTAGAGGCGGGTTTTATATCGGTCGCCCATTTTGGCGGCCAGTACTCATTTACTCTGAAAATATTAAGCAATGCGGCGTGATGGATCTTCCGGAGGTGGTGTGAACGCTATCATCTCACCCTGTGGCACCTACCGCTATCGGCTGGAGCGCAGCATCGGCGGTTACTTGGCAGGCCCGTCTGTGGCTTGGATCATGGTCAACCCGTCGACCGCCGACGCCGAGACCGATGACGCCACGATCCGGAAGGTTGTCGGCTTCTCCGAGCGGATGGGCGCCCGGCATGTCGTCGTCGGCAACCTGTTCGCCTTCCGGGCAACCGACATCAGGGTGCTGCACAGCGCGCCAGCCCCGGTCGGCGTGGAGAACGACGCCCATCTGCGCCGGATCCTCGGCGAGTCGGATATGTGCATCGCGGCTTGGGGCGCGCTCGCCAAACTGCCACCTGGGCTCCGTCGGCGCTGGGCACGGTTCCACGACATGGCGCTCGCTGCCGGCAGGCGCCTGATGTGCCTCGGCACCGCCCAGGACGGCCACCCGCTACACCCTCTGATGCTCGGCTACGAAAGGCGGCTCAGCATCTGGGAGAGCCTGGACGTCATCCGGACGACTGAGGACACGAGCGGGAGGGCAGCGTGACCCGGGCCTACCCGCTCCAGTGGCCCGACTTCATCCCGCGCTCGACGCGCCGGGAGCAGGGCAAGTTCAAGACGACGCTCTCGGCAGCCCTGGCGAACGTTCGCGACAGCCTGGGCCTGTTCGGCTCAGACAGCGGCAAGCCGGTCGCCGACATCGTGCTCTCGTCGAACGTCTCGCTCGGGCACGAGAAGCCGGCCGACCCGGGAGTCGCGGTGTGGTTCAAATGGGACGGCGAGCAGCGCTGCATCCCAGTCGACCGCTACGCGACCCCGCTGCCAACCTCCAGGCGATCCATCACATCATTGAGGCCCGGCGCGTCGAACTCCGGCACGGGACTCTGGCGCTGGTGCGGGCTTCGATGCGTGGATTCCAGGCGCTGCCGGCACCGGGCATGATGCCCTGGTGGCAGGTGCTCGGCGTCGAGGAGACCGCCAGCCCTGAGGCGATCGATGCCGCCTATCGCGCGCTCGCCCAGCGGCGGCACCCAGACCGGCCGGGCGGGTCCCACGACCTGATGGCCGATCTGAACCGGGCGCGCGACGCCGGGCTGAAGGCGAGGGGAGGGGACCGTGCCGCGTAGCGTTCGCATCCCGGACCGGCACGAGGTCGACGACACGACGCCGCTGCGGCTCGACGTGGCGGCCGCTATCGCCTTCCCCGGCGGCGCGATGACGGGGGCGGGGTTGCGCCGCGAGGCAGCCCGCAACCGGCTTGCTGTCTCGCGCGTGGCAGGGAAAGACTGGACCACGCTTCGTGCGATTGCCGAGATGATCGAGCTATGCCGCGCCGCTCCGAAGGCCCCCACCTCAAGCTCGAACGGGCAGAGACGGATTTCGAAGGCCGGATCACCCGGCATGCGTCCTGGATCATCCGAGACGGACGACGGAAAATCCGCACAGGTCGCCGCGCTGATGAGGCTGCAGCGGCTGAAAAGCGGCTCGCCGCCTACATCGCCGAAAAGCACGAACCCGCGCGGGAGAGCGATCGTGACCCCGCTCAGGTCTGGGTCGCCGACGTAGTTTCGGTCTACCTCGACGACATCGCCAGCAAGAAGGCGCGGCCGAAGGAGATCGCCGGCCGCCTGGGCAACATCCTGGCCTTCTTCGAGGGCAAGCGGCTGTCGACGGTCACCGGCCGGGCCTGCCGAGACTATGCGGAGCACCGGGGCCTCGCGGTGGCGCGGCGCGAGCTGGAGGACTTTCGGGCGGCGATCAACCACTACCACCGCGAGGGGCATCTCGCCTCGCCGGTGCCGGTGGTTCTGCCGGAACGCGGCGCCGCGCGGGAGCGATGGCTCACCCGCTCCGAGGTCGCGAAGCTGATTTGGTCGGCCTGGCGCTACCGCGAGGTGCAGAAGGGCCACGCCACCGGCCGGCGGTCCCGCCAGCACGTCGCCCGGTTCATCCTGGTTGCGCTGTACACGGGTACCCGTGCTGGTGCGATCTGCGGCGCCGCGATCCGCCCCACCGTGGGCAGCGGCTACGTCGACCTTGAGCACGGCACCTTCTACCGGCGGCCGCCGGGATCGCGGCAGACCAAGAAGCGCCAGCCGCCGGCGCCGCTGCACCCGCGGCTCCTGGCGCACCTCTGGCGTTGGGAGCGGACCGGCATCGCGTTCCGCTACGTGGTCGAGTGGCAGGGCAAGCGGATCGGGCGGATCAACAAGGCGTTCCGCGCGGCGCGCGAGGATGCCGGGTTCGGCGCCGACGTCATCCCGCACTCGTTCCGCCACACGGCGATCACCCTGGCGCTCCGCGGCGGCTGTCCGCCATGGGAGGCGTGCGGCTATTTCGGCGTGACGCTGGAGGTCCTGCAGGATGTCTACGGTCACCACTGCCCCGAGCACTTCCAGGGCGCGCTCAAGGCGACCGGCGGTCGTAGGAGTACCGGGACGCCTACCGGGACGCTTTCCCGCGCACCGAACGTGAACAAAGCGGGGTGATGATCTGAGCGTCTCCTAGGGACGACGCGGCAAGATCGAATGGAAACGCGTTCGGGACGTGGGGGTCGCAGGTTCAAATCCTGCCACTCCGACCAATCTTTCCCGAGTTCTGCCCCCTCGATAATTGATCGGCCGGTCGTGCGGCGACGGGCTTCGGCGCGAAAGCCGGGAGGCGGATCGATTCCGGCTCTCCGATCCGTGGGTACTCCGCACGGTCCAGTCGCGAGGCGGCGGGCCAATCGGCGCGGCGTCCATAGGACCGTTTATTGGCGAGGGACGCGCAGGCCAGTCGCGGATGGCTTCCTGACGTCTGAGCAGATGGACCGGCTGCTTTCATCCCTTTGGGGAGAGCTACCGAAGCGATGCTCGGCCACCAACGCCCTGTTCGCGCGTTTCAGCTCGGTCCGCCCTCGGCTGGAGTGTTCGATGCTCGCCCGATCCGCTGTGCTGTTCCTAATCCTGACGTCAGGCGCGCAGGCAGCCGCCTTCGACGACCTGAAAGGCTACCTGGCCTCCTGCCTGCGGTTCGAGATGGGAGGCGCCCCGATGCAACGTCGGGAGCCGCTCACGGCGAAGGTTCGTGAGGCGCTGAACCGGTGCTCCGATGATGTCGCGCGCCTGGAAAGGGCGGATGGACGGCGGCTGCGCGGCGACGGCGGGATCAGCCCATCCACCAAGGAAGTGATCGAGCACGTCGTCGCCGGCAGCGGCGGCGGCTTCCGCAACGTCCGGTACTGACAGCGCAGGTGGCTGAAGCGGCGCGCACACCGGTGATGGCCAGGGGATGTCGTGCCAGATCCCGCCTCGCGCAGTCGATGGTCGGATTCGCCAGGGAAACCCGGCAGGCGACTTTACGGCGCGGCTGACGGTGGGGCCGTAATCCGTCGGTGGACCCGGCCATCCGTTTCGGTGTAAGGTGTGGGCGAGGTTGATGACCGGTTCATAATAACGTTTCAGGACCCGGGGGCGGTACCCGGCGCCTCCACCAGAAGCATCCTGCCCCGGATACCGCACGGGGGCGAGAGCGAGCGTCCGGCGTTGCGGATGCGCGTTGCCAGGGTGCTTCTGCTGGGGGCGAAACAGGTTCGACTGGACGGTAAAGGGATCGCGAGTTCTGTCCTGCCTCGGCAGGGTAAGATGCGACTTTCGGTAAGGACTCGACCGGTTCGGCGCGGGCAACCCCCGTTCCGAGCACCTGACCAAAACTCTAAATGCCAACGACAACGTCGGCATGGAGATGCGCCTCGCGGCGTAATCTTCCGGGGCGTGGGCACGCCTAGCAACAGAACCCGGGGCTTCGGCCTCGGGGCCCGTATTTCTTCTTCGCTGAAACGACACAAGCCCTCACGGATTGAATCCAGCGAGGGGCATTCGACCGCTGACCGACGCGGCTCGGACAACGTAACAGCCGTGTTCGTTACTGGTCTTCCGCGAGTGCCGGATCGTCCTGGCGGCAAGCGATCCCGCTTCTGTTGATGATAAAGCCGCGCTTGAAGGGTCTTGCTGACCGTGTCAGTGCGCTCTTGGCTGAAGGGCATTCTGTCCTTGATGCGCTCGACCTCGACGCATGGGATCACAGGGTCCGCAATCGGCTGTCGGACCCTCTGCAGGTCCGATGGCCGCGCGTGCATCGGGATCATTGCCGCGCCCGCACGTGCGGATGGGTGCGTCCAGGGCCGCGCCGGTCCGAAACGGCTCTCCGTCGCGGTCAGGAGAGAAGACTGCCGTTGACCGCGGGGCTGACCGATTGGCCACCACGAGGATGAGGTGCCCTCTCTGCGCCGATCCGTCATGCCGCTCGGTCTGAATCCGGTTCACGCCCGCGACAGGGGAGTGAGTTCGGGGCTTGTTCGTCGCGCGGCTCACCAACCGCCCCGCCGTGGACCTCAATCGGTGCGACGGGCACACTCTCAACCAAGAGCGCGATCATCGCCGAGCGCGAGTTCAGGAGAATGGCCGGCGGCTCGCCGGTGATCTGCCGCCAGCGCTTGATGAAAAGGTTGATTGGCAGATCGGCCACGGTGTCCAATTCGGACGTAGGGTCGTCCCGTTTGGAAGGTGCGGACATGTCCATGCGCCTCAACGACTCTGGCCTGCATTCGGTAGCCGCGTCCGCATGGGATGGTAAAGAATAGGTTACGTCGATGCTCAATGCCGCGGCGGACGAGCCAGGCGAAGTCGGGGGCACGCGATGCGTTGATGTTGTCAACGGTCGGCCCACAAAAGCAGCGTGCCTAACTGAACAAAGCGAACAGCCGAACCTCGTACGTATCGACTTTGTGGTCTGCATGTGTGTCACAGCGACTAATCTTCGTCTTCGAGTTGTCGTAGAATTAGTTTTCTGCCCGATATTTATGCATTTGGGACGATGGATGGGCAAATAACTGTGTTTGATTTGTAAAATTCAACCGCCGATTGATTCAATCGCTGCAGATGAACAGTATAATATTCGATATAATGCATGGATTGCGAAAGATATATCAGACTGAAGTGCTGGGCCGAAGTCTCAAATTAAGCTTGTATTGCCACATCTTTGAATAAGCGACGGGCGTTAATCGCACGCGGCACTTTCGGCGCAGCGCTGCAGGATCAGTCGATTATGAGTGGGATCCGTGATCGTCTTCCGAAGCCGCCTGGTCCCGGTCGTGAGATCCTCCTTGCGGCGGCCCCCGCGATGTTGGCTCTGAAAGGAGCGGCAGGGCTGGGAGACGCGCATCCAAGCTGAACAGCAACGTCGACAGCTCGTCTTCAACAAGTGCCCGCTCCACCGTCGAAACGCCCCCTCAACTAGACTTAAGACAATCGGACACAGCGAAAACATAAAGGAAGTCAAGGCCTTGACGAATATGGGTCGTGTCTTGCAAAAGTGCGCCGCATCGGGCGGCTGGTCCATCGCAGTCGCCTGGGCACGGAAGGGGTCATGAAAGTGAGCTTACGCCTCGGGATCGCCGGACTCGGCACTGTCGGAGCGTCCGTGGTCCGGATGGTCGAGCGTCGGCGCGCCGCCTTCGCGGCAGCGGGCCTCGACATCCGCGTCACCGCGGTCTCGTCCCGCGACCGCAGCCGGGACCGCGGCTTGGACCTCGCCGGCTTCGCATGGTTCGACGATCCGGTGGCGCTCGCCGAGTCCGACACCGTGGATTGCGTGGTTGAGCTGATCGGCGGAGCCGACGGGACGGCCAAGGCGGTCGTGGAGGCGGCGATCGCGGCCAGCAAGCCCGTGGTCACCGCCAACAAGGCGCTGCTCGCACGCCACGGTGCCGCCCTCGCGGCCCGCGCCGAGGAGAAGGGCGTGGCGCTCGCCTTCGAGGCGGCGGTCGCCGGCGGGATCCCGGTGATCAAGACCCTGCGCGAGGGCCTGCCGGGCAACGTCATCTCCCGCGTCTACGGGATCCTGAACGGCACCTGCAATTACATCCTGAGCCGCATGGAGCGGGAGGGGCTGACCTTCGAGGCCTGCCTGAGGGATGCACAGGCCCTGGGCTACGCCGAGGCGGATCCGACCTTCGACGTCGAGGGCTTCGACACCGCCCACAAGCTCGCGATCCTGACCAGCCTTGCCTTCGGCACCGCCATCGACGCGGAGGGCGTGTCGGTGGAAGGGATCTCGCGGGTCCAGCCCCTCGACCTGCGCATGGCGGACGAACTCGGCTACCGGATCAAGCTGCTCGGCGTGGCTCAGGCCGCCGAGGCCGGCATCGAGCAGCGGGTTCACCCGACGATGGTGCCGAAATCCTCGGCGATCGCCCAAGTCATGGGGGTGACCAATGCCGTGACGATCGATGCGGATGCGGTGGGTGAGCTGACGCTGATCGGCCCCGGTGCCGGCGGCGAAGCGACGGCTTCTGCCGTGGTGGCCGATATCGCCGACGTGGCGCGCGGCGTGACGCGCCCGACCTTCGGGATCCCGGCCAGCGCGATGCGCGCCAGCGAACGCGTCGAGATGCAGCGTCACGAGGGCGGCTACTACATCCGCCTCACCGTCCACGATCGCCCCGGCGTCGCGGCCGGCGTGGCCCAGCGGATGGCGGAGCGCGAGATCTCGCTGGAAAGCATCCTGCAGCGCCGCATCGAAGGCGCGGAAACTGATCCGCGCGGGCGCTCCGGCCGGCCCGTGCCGCTGGTCCTCATCACCTATGCGGCCACCGAGGGGAACATCCGGGCGGCCCTCGACGCCATTGGGTCCGACGGGCTGCTGGCGGAACCGCCGCAGCTCATCCGGATCGAGCGTGAATAAGAATGCATCTTGGGTGCCGACCAGCTAGGCCTTAATGCAGGATATTGGGCGTCGGTGAACGGTGTGTAGGCTGGACGGCCGTCATTCGGCGGTGTCCACCCGGGATCCGACCTCAAGATCGGGCCTGGACAAAGGCAGGAAACAATGGCTGAGGCCCCCAAGTCGGCACCGCGCGGCGTTCCACGCACGCTTGCCCTCGAACTCGCCCGTGTGACGGAGCGTGCTGCGATCGCCGCGGCGCGATTGCGTGGCAAGGGAGACGAGAAGGCCGCCGATCAGGCGGCCGTCGACGCGATGCGCGACGAACTCAACGGCCTGCCCATTCGTGGCACGGTGGTGATCGGGGAGGGGGAGCGCGATCAGGCGCCGATGCTCTTCATCGGGGAGCAGCTCGGCCTCGGCGAGGGACCGGAGGTCGATATCGCCGTCGATCCGCTGGAGGGAACGACGCTCTGCGCCAAGGACATGCCTGGCGCCATCGCCGTGATGGCCATGGCCGAGCGCGGCTCGCTCCTCGCCGCCCCCGACGTCTACATGCAGAAGATCGCCATCGGCCCCGGCTATCCGCCCGGACTTGTCGATCTCGATGCGAGTCCCACCGACAACATCGCCGCGCTTGCCCGCGCCAAGCGGGTCGATCCGCAGCAGATCACCGCCCTCATCCTCGACCGACCGCGCCACGCGGCCCTGGTGGCCGAAGTGCGGGCCGCCGGTGCGGCGGTCCGCCTGATCTCGGATGGCGACATCGCCGGGATCATCTTCACCGCGAGCCCCGAGGAGACCGGCATCGACCTTTATCTCGGCACCGGTGCGGCCCCGGAGGGCGTGCTGGCTGCCGCTGCCATGCGCTGCATCGGCGGCCAAATGCAGGGGCGCCTGATCCTCGACACCCCCGAGCGGCGGCGTCGGGCCTCCGAGATGGGCATCACGGATCTCGATCGGAAGTACGACCTCACCGACCTCGCGAGCGGCGACGTCATCGTGGCCGCCACGGGCATCACCGACGGAGCGCTCCTGCGGGGCGTCCGCTTCCGGCCGGACCGGATCCAGACCGAGACCCTCGTTTACCGCTCCGAGGCCGGGACGGTCCGGCGGATCCTCGGCGAACACCGCCGCAGTCTGAGCTAAGGCGGAGCACCGGCGCCCTGGTCCGGACGCATCCGGACAGGGGCGCTACGCTTTCCTTCGGAGCTCAGTTCAGTTCAGCACCACGACCTTGGAGCCGACGTTGACGCGGCTGAACAGGTCGATCGCATCCTGGTTGATCATCCGGATGCAGCCCGAAGACACGCTCTTCCCGATGGAGAAGGGCTCCAGCGTGCCGTGGATGCGGAACAGCGTGTCCTTGTTGCCCTGCCACAGGTACATGGCCCGCGCGCCCAGGGGATTGCGCAGGCCGCCGGGGACGCCGAGCCCGCTCTGAAGCTTGTCGACCTCGCCTGCGAGCTTCGGGCTGCGGGCGATCATCTCCTTGGGCGGGTACCAGTCCGGCCAGGCCTGCTTCGAGTTGACCGTCGCAGTCCCGGACCACGAGAAGCCCTGCTTGCCGACGCCAACGCCGTAGCGCCGAGCCCGGCCGTTGGGCTGCACGAGAGTCAACTGGTGCGCCCGCGGATCGACGATGATCGTCCCGGGCTCGTAGGGGCCGTTATAGGCGATTTCCTGCCGGAGGAAGGCCGGGCTCATCTTCTTGTAATTGAACGCCTGGACCGGGAACACGTCATCCGTGACCGGGCCATAGGCCTTGGCATAGTCGATCGGCTCGTTGTCGGGCGCCCGCAACACCGCCTTGGCCTTGGCGGCTTCGAGGGGCGAGAGACCTTCGGCGGGCGGCACGCTGCCTGGGCGGACCGGAACCGTCGGGTCTTCGGTGAGCGCGGTGGCCGGCGCGGCTGGCGCCGGGACCGCTGCAGCGGGGGTTCGCGGCGCCGGGCGAACGAAGTCCGTCCGCCCGGTATAGGGCAGGTAGCGGCCGCCGCGGCGCACATAGTAGGCACCGTTCTGATCTTGATAGAGCTGCCCGTCGTCTCCGAACCCGTCGATGCCCGAGTCGCCGACCGGGCCGCGGCCCTGGGCGTGTGCGGTCGAGGCTAGGGCTAGGACGGCGAAGCCGGCCAAGAGGAAGCGACGGATCGGGGCGGACATGGGTCAGAATTCCTCGGGAGGCGACGCCGGGACCCGCCGCGGCGCGCGGTGGAGCGGGCCTGCACGAAGACACGGCTCAGCTCATGCCGGGGCTTAGCAAAGATCACGCATTACCGCCAAGTTGCCGAGAGCGATCCCGGGCTACTTACGGGGTGTTGAGGACACTTTCTCCGACCCTGTGTTGCTCACATGCAGCAATGATTTCCAGGTCGCCGCTCACCGATCCGTGAGGAGCCTGTTCCGTGGCCCGCTTGCTCGGCAGGGATGCCGCGATCAAGGGCACCGGCTTGGCCGTTTTCCAGTCGGCGCCGCCAGAGTGCCGATCCGCGCCGCCGACRTCTCCCGCACCGCGTTCGATTGGCACACTTGCTGCATTGCTGGATCAGCCGCGCCTGCTGCGGCGGCGGAGCAACGGCGCTCCCAACAGCGGACGGTGTGAGTCCGGACCCCCCGGCATGAGCGACCGCGTGACGGTTCGCCCACTTGAGACGAGCACCAGCTATGGCCAGCTTCAAGACCGTGATGAAGTCGGGTCACCCCCCGACGTTGTTCGCCGCCTTCCTGTACTTCGATTTCTGCTTCGCCATCTGGGTCCTGAACGGCGCGATGGGTCCGTTCATCACGGAGACCTTCAGGCTGACGCCGGCCCAGACCGGCTTCATGATCTCGCTACCGATCCTCGCGGGCGCGCTCATGCGTTTCCCCCTCGGGATCCTGGCCCAGTATATCGGCCGCAAGAACGCCGCGATCACCGAGATGAGCGTGATCATCCTGGCGATGGCCTACGGGTTCTTCTTCGTCTCGTCCTACGGCGACGTGCTCGCCATGGGTGTCCTGCTCGGCATCGCGGGCGCCTCGTTCGGCGTCGCGCTGTCGCTGGGCTCGGGCTGGTTCCCGCCGGAGCACAAGGGGCTCGCGATGGGCATCGCCGGCGCCGGCAATTCCGGGACCGTGCTCGCCGTGCTGTTCGCGCCGCCCCTGGCGCAGGCGTACGGCTGGCAGACCACCTATGCCTTTGCGGGGGTGGTGATGCTGCTGCCGCTGGCGATCATGATCGTGTTCGCCAAGGAGCCGCCGGATTGCGAGCACCAGTCGTTCAGGGAGCACGTCTCCTGTCTGTTCACGAAGGACGGCTGGGCCTTCTCGCTGATCTACGTGATCACCTTCGGGGGCTTCATCGGCCTGTCGAACTTCCTGCCGACCTTCTTCTACGAGCAGTTCGCCGTGACCAAGGTCGAGGCCGGGCGACTCACCATGCTGGCGGCCTTCATGGGCTCGGGCATCCGGATCGTCGGCGGCTACTTCGCCGACCGGATGGGCGGCATCGCGGTCCTGTCGGTGGTCCTGCTCGCCGCGATCGCGACGTTCCTGTCGCTCACCGCCACGCCCTCGCTGGCGCTGACCACGATCCTGTTCATGCTGTGCTTCGCGGCGCTCGGCGCCGGAAACGGTGCGCTTTTCCAGCTCGTGCCGCTGCGCTGGCCGAGCAACACCGCGGTGGCCGGCTCGATGATCGGCGAGATCGGTGCGCTCGGCGGCGCGATCCTGCCGAACGTCATGGGTCTGTCCAAGCAGTATACCGGGTCGTTCTCGATCGGCTTCATCGGGTACGCGGCCTTCACGGCGCTCGTCCTCGGATGCCTCGCCCTGTGGCAGCGCAAGTGGGTCGGCCGCTGGGTCGGACCCCGCGGCAAGGCGCTCGGCCTCGCGACCGAAGCCGAGCAGGGCCAGCTGCGGCCGGCCACGGCCTGACGGAACCGTACGCCGCCGGCACGGTAATCCATTTCGGCGATCCACCTGGTACGGGGGCCTTTGCGGCCCCCGTTTCCGTTTGCCGGGATCGGTATCGAATCGCTGTGCGGATGCAGTTCGGTGGTTGCCTTCTGCGGCCCGAGGCGTTTGAATAATGCATTACAAGAAAGCGTGCGGCCCGGAGCCGAGGCGCCCGGCGTCCGCTTGCCGCGACGCTCACCGCTGGAGGAACGGTCGATGTTGAAGCGCGTGAGCGCCACGAACGGCGTACTCGGCCTGCTCTGCGTGATGTATTTCATCACCTATCTGGACCGGGTGAACATCGCGACCGCCGGAGCCGAAATCATCCGCGATTTCGGAATGTCGAAGACAGATTTCGGGCTGATCCTGTCGGCTTTCGCTTATCCTTACGCAATCTTCCAGGTGATCGGCGGGTCGGTCGGCGACAAGTTCGGCGCCCGGCGGACCCTTTTAATCTGCGGCATGATCTGGGCCATGGCGACGATCCTGACCGGGATGGTCGGCGGTCTGGTCAGCCTGTTCCTGGCCCGGGTCCTGCTGGGCTTCGGCGAGGGCGCGACCTTTCCGACCGCCACGCGCGCCATGCAGAACTGGACGGCCCCCGGCCGGCGCGGCTTCGCGCAGGGCATCACCCACGCCTTCGCGCGGCTCGGCAATGCGGTGGCGCCGCCGATCGTCGCCTTCCTGATCTACCATTTCGGATGGCGCACCAGCTTCGTGATCCTCGGCGCCGCCAGCTTCGTCTGGGTCGCAATCTGGTGGCTGTACTTCCGCGACGATCCCTCCGACCACCCGGCGATCACCCGGGCGGAACTCGACACGTTGCCGCCGCCCCGCAAAGTCGGCGCGAAGCAGAACGTGCCGTGGGGCGCCCTGACCCGCCGCATGCTGCCCGTGAGCATCACGTATTTCTGCTACGGATGGACCCTGTGGCTGTTCCTCGGCTGGCTCCCGAGCTTCTTCAAGGAGAATTACAGCCTCGATCTGAAGAACTCCGCGCTGTTCGCCTCGGGCGTGTTCTTCGCCGGCGTGGTGGGCGACACGGTCGGCGGATTGATGAGCGACGCGATCCTGCATCGAACCGGCAACGTGAAGCTCGCGCGCCTGTCGGTGATCGTCGTCGGCTTCCTGGGCGCGGCCGCGAGCCTCGCCGGCGTGTTCATGACGCGTGACCTGACCCTGGTGGCGCTGCTCCTCTCCTCGGGCTTCTTCTTCGCCGAACTCGTGATCGGGCCGATCTGGTCGGTGCCGATGGACATCGCACCCAAGTATGCCGGAACCGCCAGCGGGCTGATGAACACAGGCTCGGCCGTGGCGGCGATCGTCTCGCCGATCGTCTTCGGCGTCATCGTCGACCTGACCGGAAGCTGGACCCTGCCGTTCGTCGGCTCGATCGGCCTGTGCCTGCTCGGCGCCGGGCTCGCCTTCACGATGCATCCCGAGCGGGAATTCGTGGATCCCGCAGCGCCGACGGGCGGCCCCGTGGCCACCGCGGCCGCAGGGGAGTAGGGCGCGATGGCCGAAGCGACGGGGCGGTCCGGTCCGCTCGCGGGCATGCGGGTGATCGAACTCGCTCACATCATGGCCGGTCCGGTCTGCGGGCTGATGCTCGCCGACATGGGCGCGGAGGTGATCAAGGTCGAGAAGATGGACGGTGACGACACCCGTCGCACCGTTCCGCCGGCCCTCCAGAACGAGAGCGCCGCCTACATGATGATGAACCGCGGCAAGCGCGGCATCAGCCTCGACCTGAAGGATCCGGACGGCGTCGCCGTCCTGCGCCGGCTGCTGAAGGGGGCCGATGCGCTGATCGAGAATTACCGCGGCGGCACCATGGAGCGCCTCGGGATCGGCTACGACACGCTGCGCGCGGAGTTTCCCGAACTCGTCTATTGCTCGCTCTCCGGCTTCGGTCGCACCGGACCTTACGCCGATAGGGCGGGGTTCGACCTCGTCGCACAGGGCATGAGCGGCCTCATGTCGGTGACGGGGGAGGGGCCTGGCCGGCCGCCGATGAAGTGCGGGCCACCGGTCACCGACATCACCGCCGGTATCCTGGCGGCCATGGGTGTCCTGGCCGCGTATGCGAACCGGCTCCGCACCGGAAAGGGGCAGGCCGTCGACACCTCGCTGTTCGAGGCCGGGATTACCCACACCTATTGGCAGTCGGCCATCGCCATGGCGACCGGGCTCGCACCCGGTCCGATGGGCTCAGCCCATCCGCTGAACGCCCCCTACGAAGCGTTCGAGACCGCCGATGGCTGGATCACTATCGGGGCGGCCAACCAGACCAACTGGCTGCGGTTGCTCAAGGCGATCGGCGCCGACGGCCTCGCCGATGATCCGCGCTTTGCCGTGAATCGCGACCGGATGGCCAACCGGCACGAACTCGCCGCGACCCTCGCGCCGATCTTCCGCGCCCACGGCTCGGCGGAGTGGCTCGCGCGGCTCGAGGCCGGCGGTGTCCCGGCCGGCCCCGTGCTGGACGTGAACGCCATGCACCGCGACCCGCAGACGCTCGCCCGCGACATGGTGGTCGAGGTCGAGCATCCCCGGGTCGGTCGCATGAAGACCCTCGGCCTGCCGGTCAAATTCTCGGATACGCCCGGCCGGGTCCACGGACCTGCACCGTTGCTCGGCGAGCATTCCCGGGCGATCCTGGCGGAGGTCGGCTATTCCGCCGCCGAGATCGACGGTCTGATCGCGCGGGGCGTTGTCCGCGAGACCCTGGCTTGAACCTGCCCTCCGGAGACGCTGCGATGAGCGCCGAGCCCGCCACCAACGAGCTGCTGTTCACGACCGACGCGGCCGGCATCGCCCGGATCGTCCTCAACCGGCCCCAGGCCCGCAACGCCCTGACCTTCGCGATGTATCAGGGCCTGATCACCTGCTGCGAGGCGATCGCCGCGAACCCGGCCGTCAAGGCGCTGATCATCACCGGGGCCGGCGACAAGGCCTTCGCGGCCGGGACCGACATCGCCCAGTTCCGGAGCTTCAAGACCGCCGAGGACGCGCTGGGCTATGAGCGCTTCATGGACAGGGTGCTGGGATCCCTGGAGCGGCTGCGCGTGCCGACCATCGCGGCGATCGCGGGCGCCTGCACGGGGGGCGGTGCGGCCATCGCGGCGGCCTGCGACCTGCGCGTCGCAACCCGTGACGCCCGGTTCGGCTTCCCGATCGCGCGGACGCTCGGCAACTGCCTGAGCCAGGGCAACCTGAAGCGGCTCGCCGGCCTGATCGGCCCCGCCCGGGTCAAGGACATCATCTTCACCGCTCGCCTCGTCGGCGCGGAGGAGGCGCTGGCCATCGGCCTCGTCGGAGAGGTCGTCGAGGACCGATCGGCCCTCAGCACCCGGGTGGACGCCCTGGCGCAGCTGCTCGCCGGCCACGCGCCGCTCACCATGCAGGCCACCAAGGAGGGCCTGCGCCGCCTCGCCGAGGAGGAGGCTCCCGCCGAAGGCGCGTCCCATCCCGGCGATGACCTGATCCTCATGTGCTACATGAGCGCGGATTTCCGAGAAGGCATGGAGGCCTTCCTCGGCAAGCGCACGCCCGAGTGGAACGGGCGCTGAGCACGGGCCTCAGACCAGTTCCCCACAGACATCGACCCAGGTCGCATCCGTCAGTTCGGCCATGCGGTCGGGTGCGATGCGGACGGCGCTGTGCGTGCTGCCGGCCGCCGGCACGACCTCGTCGAACGCCTTGAGCGACACGTCGCAGTAGACAGGCAGCGGGGCGATCAGCCCGAAGGGGCAGACCCCGCCGACCGGGTGACCGGTGGCGGCCTCGACCGCGTCGAGATCGAGCATCCGCACCTTGCCGCCGAACGCGGCCCTGGCCTTCCGATTGTCGAGCCGCGCATCGCCGCGGACCACGACCAGGGCGACCTGATCCCCGATGCGGATCGACAGGGTCTTGGCGATCTGCGCAGGGCCGACGCCGTGGGCGGCCGCGGCCTCCGCCACGGTCGCCGTGCGGGTCTCGAGTTCGAGGACCGCGATGTCGGCCGCCTTCTCGGCGAAGAAGGCGCGGACGGATTCGAGGCTCATGGCGGATTCCGGGCGAGCGGACGCCGCGACCTTACCGGGTCGAGCTGAGCAGCAGGTCCGGCAGCCACATCGCGATGCCCGGGACGAGGCACAGGATGAAGATCGCCACCGCCATCAGGATGACGAAGGGCAGGGTGCCCCAGATGATGTCCGAGAGCGGGATGTCCGGGGCGATGTTCTTGATGACGAAGATGTTCAGGCCCACCGGCGGGTGAATCAGCCCCATCTCCATGGTGATGGTCATCACCACGCCGAACCACACGAGGTCGAAGCCCGCGGCCTTCAACGGCGGCAAAATGATCGGCGCGGTCATCAGGATGATCGAGACCGGCGGCAGGAAGAAGCCGAGGACGATCACGAGAGCCAGGATCGTCACCAGTAGGACCCACGGCGACAGCTGCATCGCCACGATCGCCTGCGCGGCCGATTGCGAGATGTGCAGGTAGCTCATCACGTAGGCGTAGAGCAGCGACATGCCGATGATCAGCATCAGCATCGTCGATTCGCGCAGCGTCGCGGTGAGGATCGGCGTGACGTCGCGGAAGCGCCAGACCCCGTAGATCGCAGCGATCAGCAGGAGGGCCATCAGGCCGCCGAGACCGGCTGTCTCCGAGGGCGTCGCGTAGCCGCCGTAGAGCGCGACCATCACGCCGGTCAGCAGGATCACGAAGGGCAGCACCCGCGGCAGCGTCGAGAAGCGCTGCGCCATGCTGTACTGCTCGTCCGCCAGGATCGGCGAGGCCGGGCCGCCGCGTTCGAGGGTGGCCTTCGCGGTCGCGTATTCGGATCGGAAGCGCACGACCGACCACGTCGCGAACAGGCTTACCAGCAGCAGGCCGGGTCCGATCCCGGCCAGGAACAGGCGGCCCAGCGACTGCTCGGCCGCCACGGCGTAGAGGATCATGGTGATCGAGGGCGGCAGCAGGATGCCCAGCGTGCCCCCGGCCGCGATGATCCCGGCGGCGAAGCCCGGCGAATAGCCGCGCTTGCGCATCTCGGGGATGCCGGCCGAGCCGATCGCCGAGCAGGTGGCCGGGCTCGAGCCCGCCATGGCGGCGAAGAGTGCACAGGCGAAGACGTTGGCGATGCCGAGGCCGCCGGGGATGCGGTGCATCCAGGCGTGCATCGCCGAGTAGAGGTCCTGACCCGCCCGCGACCGGCCGATCGCTGCGCCCTTCAGGATGAAGAGCGGGATCGACAGCAGGGTGATGGAGGCCATCTCCTCGTAGACGTTCTGCGCCACCGTATCGAGGGAGGCGCCGGGCATGAACGCCACCATGAACGCCAGGGCGACGAAGCCCAGAGCGAACGCGATGGGAATGCCTGAGAGCATCGCCCCCAGGGTCGCGCCCGCGTACAGGAAGCCGATCGCGGCCGTGCTCATCGCTCTACCTTCGCGGTGACGGTCTGACCCAGCGGATCCGGTCCCCGGGGCTCGATCTCGGGCGCCCCGTGCATGTCGCGGTTCACGTCGGCGCCGAGCCCGATCTTGGGCTTCGCCCAGCCGGCGGCGCGCGGCCCGTAGGCGAGGGCCTCGGCGATCTGGAGGACGAACTGCAGGCAGAGCAGGCTCATGCCGGCGGACATCAGCGTGTAGGGGATCCACAGGGGCGGCCCCCAGGTCGACTGCGAGACCTGGCCATCCACCCAGGCCTCATGGTCCAGCGACCAGCTCTTCCAGGCGAAGAACAGGCAGAAGGTGAGGCTCACGATGTCGGCCAGCAGCAGGCGAACCCGGTTGGCGGCCGGCGGGAGGAGCCCGGTCAGCGCCTCGATCGCCACGTGGCCGCGCTTCGCCTGGACGCCGGCCGCCGACAGGAAGGTGGCGCCGACGATCAGGAACACCGCCATCTCGTCCTGCCACTCCGTCGGCTCCTTCAGGAGGTAGCGGACGACGACGCTGTGGGTCAGAACCAGGCAGGCGGCCACCAGGCACAGGCCGCCCAACGCCAGGATCACCCGGTTCAGGAGGCGCATCGCCCGGTCGAACACACCCAGGAGGCCGGGCACGCGCGGCTCGTCGGCACCCCGCGCGTCCGGCGCGGCCGTGGCCGCGTCGAAGGCGTGGCTCACGCGACCTGCTCCGCGAGCTTGAGAAGCTCCGCGCAATTCGCGTTCTTGCCGGCATAGTCCTTCCAGGCCGTGTTGCGGGCGATGTCCCGCCACTGGCCGAGGGACTTCTCGTCGAGCTGGGAGACCTTGGCACCGGCCTTCGCGAAGATCTCCTCGACGCGGATGTCGTCCTCCTTGGCGCCGGCCTGGCCGAAGGCCTCCAGCTCGGTCCCGACGGCCATGATCAGATCCTGCTGGTCCTTCGGCAGCCCGGAGAACACGATCTTGGACATCATGATCGGCTCGAGCATGAACCAGTAGGACTTCTCCCGGCCCGAGGTCAGCGCCTTGGACAGTTCCTCCAGGCGGAAGGAGATCAGGCTGGTGGACGAGGTGATCACCGCGTCGCAGGCGCCGGTCTGCATCGCCGCGTAGGATTCGTTCGACGGGATGGAGAGGGTCGCCGCCCCGGCTTCCTTCATCATCATGTCCATCTCGCGCGAGCCGCCGCGGACTTTCATGCCCTTGGCGTCGGCGGGAGAGACGAGCGGCCGCTCGCGGCTCGCGACGCCGCCGGCCTGCCAGACCCACGAGACCAGGACGATCCCCTTGGCGTCGAGGATCTCGGCGAGCTTGCGGCCGACCGGTGCGGCCTTCCAGGCCACCGCCTGAGCGTAGGACGTCACGAGCGCCGGCATCAGGCCGATATTCAGCTCGGGCACCTCGCCGCCCGCGTACGGGCTCGGATAGAGCGACATGTCCAGGGCGCCCTTGCGCATGGCGCCGAACTGCGCGTTCGTCTTCATGAGCGAGGAGCCGGGATAGACCTGAACGTCCAGGGCGCCCTTCGACCGCTCGCCGACGAGCTTGGCGAACTTCCGGCACATGCGGTCGCGAAAATCGCCCTCGTCGATCGTGCCGCCGGGAAACTGGTGGGACAGTTTCAGGGTGGTGGCCGCCTGGGCGGTGCCCAGTCCGAACCGCAGGACCGCCGGTGCTGCGAGCGTGGCCGCGATCAGCGAACGACGAGTTGGCGTCATGGCGTTCTCCCGCACCGCAAACAACGCGGCATCGTTTTATGCGGCGCAATAGTGCGCCGGTTCGTTGTATGCATGGAAAACCGGCTTGTATATTTTGTCAATGCTCCAGCATAATGTTCGCGTGCGTCGAACCTCCGCCGGCCGAAATGGCGGGGCGGCGCGCGGCCCGTCGAGCGGGGGAGGAACCACCAGCATGAGCCACGCTCAGCGTCTGCGGCAGCGGATCGAGGACGAGATCGTCTCGGGCGACCTAGCCCTGGGCGCCCGGCTCGACGAGAACCAGCTCGCGGCCCGCTTCGGCGTCTCGCGCACGCCGATCCGGGAAGCGCTGCTGCAGCTTGCGGTCACCGGCCTGGTGCAGACGAAACCCCGGCGCGGCGCGATCGTCAGCGCCCCCGAGCCCCATCTGTTGCTGGCCATGTTCGAGACGATGGCGGAGATCGAGGCGGCGTGCGGCCGTCTCGCCGCACGCCGCCTCGTGGCCGACGATGCCGCCGCCCTGCGCGCGGCCCTCGAAGGGTGCCGCGCGGCGCTGGCGACCGAGGACACCGAATCCTACTACGCGGAGAACTACGTCTTCCACACGGTAGTGTACCGGGCCAGCCGCAACGCTTTCCTGGCGGAGCAGGCGCTCTCGCTCCATCGCCGTCTGGCGCCGTACCGCCGGTTGCAGCTGCGCGTCCGCCAACGCCTGCCGCAGTCGCTCGCCGAGCACGCGGCGATCGTCGCGGCGATCCTGTCGGGCGACGAGAACGGGGCGGCGGAGGCGCTGCGCAGTCACGTCATCGTCCAGGGCGACCGCTTCACCGACCTGGTGGCGGGCCTGCGGGCGCCCAGCGCCGCCTGAATGCGACGGCACGCACCCGAACGCGCCGCGACAGGTCGGCCGGTATCGTTCATCGCGTCCTAACCCTACACGCGGGTTGGACTGCGTAGGTGTTCCGAACGACTCGACCGTAAGTTGTAATGCCGCCATTGTCAGCCCGAAGCCGCGGGAGTGACCATGCTGAAGGATGTCGTCAGGAGTGTCGGCCGCCGTGCCGGCGTGGATATCTTCCGCGCGAGCGGCGAGGCGTTCCGCTGGAGCCACACGGTCCACAACTATTACCCGGTGGTGCCCTCCGCGCGCTGGAAGACGGGCGCCGCGCCGCACGGCCAGTTGAAGGTGGTCCTCGCCCGCCATCAGGCCGCCTACGACGCGTTCCTCGCCGCCCTGGAAGCGCAGGCCGACCTGCTCCACAGCGTCCCGCACGAGGCGCCCGGTGCGCATTCGGCGGTACCCCACTGGAACAACACGTGGTTCACCGCCCTCGACGGGGCCGCGCTGATGACGATGCTGGCCTGGAAGCGCCCGGCGTGGTTCTTCGAGATCGGCTCCGGCTGCTCGACCTGCTTCGCGCGCCATGCGATCGACACCTTGACGCTGCCGACGCGGATCACCACCATCGATCCGATGCCGCGCCGCGAGATCGACGAGATCTGCGACTGGACGGTGCGCAGCCCGTTGGAATCCTGCGACCTCAAGATCTTCGACGAGCTCAAGGCGGGCGACGTCCTGTTCTTCGACGGCTCGCATCGCTCCTTCGCGAATTCCGACGTGACGGTGTTCTTCTTCGAGGTCATGCCGCGCCTGGCGCCGGGCGTGATCGTGCAGATCCACGACATCTTCATCCCGGACGATTATCCGTCCGCGTGGAAGTGCCGCCTCTACAACGAGCAGTATCTTCTCGCCGCGATGTTGATGTGCGGCGCCTCGCCGTTCCGGGTGACTGCACAGGTGATGTACATCTGTCAGGATCCGGCGATGAGCGCCCGGGTGAAGACCGTTTTCGCCGCCCGCGGAACCGGCCCCGACATTCCGTTTCTCTACCCCAACGATTCCCGCACGCCGGGCGCGTCGTCCTGGTTCGAGATGACGAGAGCGCCGGATTGAGCGATCAGGCGCTCTCCGCCGCCCCGTAATTGGCGGCGATCACCGTCTTCTTGCCGCGGATGTGCTCGCGCATCAGCACGGCGAGGGCGGCGCCGTTCCGGGCGCGCAGGAGTTCGATCATCCGCTCGTGCTCGGAGACGGCCCGCGCCCACTGTTCCGGCGTCTGATGCGCCGAATAGCGCGACCTCTGGATCCGGCCCGAGAGGCTCTCGTAGATGTTCGACAGGGTCGTGTTGCGGCTGGCCGCCATGATCCCTTCGTGGATCTGCCGGTTGTGGCTGAAATAGCCGGCCTCGTCGCCCGCCTTCCAGGCCGCCACCATCGCATCGTGATCGACCACCAGGGCGTCGATCTCGGCCTCGGTGATCGTGCGGCAGGCGAGATCCCCAGCCGTCGCCTCCAGGCCGGCGATCACCTCCATCATCTCTTCGAGTTCGCTGTCCGAAATACTGGCGACGCGGGCGCCGCGGTTCGGCAGCAATTCGAGCAGCCCCTCCGTCGCCAGGATCTTGATCGCCTCCCGAAGCGGTGTCCGGGAGATCCCGAACCGCTCCGTCAGCTCGCCCTCGTTGATCCGGGCCTTCGGTTCCATCTCGCCAGAGCGGATCAGTTCGCGCATCCGGTCCGCCACCTCGTCGTGGAGGTAGCGTCGGCTGATTCCGATCCCGGGCTCGATCTTATTCATGGTCCCCCGACCCAGGCCAGATCATTGCGGCCTGTGATCTATCTGTAGGTCCCCGACCCTGGAGTGTCGAGGCAGGAGGGCTCGATCGAGTGTGCGAGCCACATGTTCCGCGTGGATGCCGAGACCGTCATGGATCTGATGCCGGCAGCTGGTGCCGTCGGCGACCACGAGGTCGTCAGGTCCGGCGGCCCGCAGGGCCGGGAACAGGGACAGCTCCGCCATGGCGAAGGACGTCTCGATGGATTCCGGCCGGTAGCCGAAGGCCCCGGCCATGCCGCAGCAGCTCGATTCGACGACCCGCAAATCGAGCCCCGGCACCGCCCGGAGCACTGTCTCCACGGACCCCATCAGACCGAAGGATTTCTGATGGCAATGGCCGTGCAGGTGCGCGACCCGTCCGCCCTGGTCGGCCAACGGCAGCGCGATCCGACCCGCCGCCAAGTCAGCGGCCAGCAGCTCCTCGAACAGAACGGACTGGCGTGCCAGCAGCGCGGACTCCGCTCCGGGCAGCAGCGCCGCGAATTCGTCTCGGAAGGTGAGCAGGCACGACGGCTCCAGGCCCACGACCCGCGCACCGGCGCGGACGAACGGCAGGAGCGCGTCGAGGGTCCGGCGCGCCTCCCGGCGCGCCCGATCGGTCTGGCCGGCCGACAGCCAGGTTCGTCCGCAGCACAGCGAACGCCGGCCGCGCGGCGGGTAGACCCGGTGCAGCCGGTAGCCCGCCGCCAGCAGCACGCGCTCGGCGGACTCGAGATTCTCCCGTTCGAAGGTGCGGTTGAAGGTGTCGCCAAACAGGATGACGTCGCGGAAATCGCCCGCGACGTCGTCGACATGGGCGGCTTCGCCCTGCTCGTTCCAGGGGCGGCGCCAGCGCGGCAGAGACCGCTTCGCCGACAGGCCGACGAGCCGCTCGGACAGGGTCGCGAGGGCTGGATACCGGTCGCGCAGGTTGAGGAGCGGCGCGAGCTTCGCCGCGGTCCCGGCATAGAGCGGCATCAGGGCGATCAGCCGCTCGCGCACGGGCAGCCCGTGCCGGGCATGGTAGTGGTGCAGGAACTCGATCTTCATCTTGGCCATGTCGACGCCGGTCGGGCATTCCCGGCGGCAGGCCTTGCAGGAGACGCAGAGGTCGAGGGTGCGCTTCATCTCTGGGCTGGTGAACGCGTCCGGCCCGAGTTGGCCGGAGATGGCGAGCCTGAGCGTGTTGGCGCGGCCCCGGGTCAGGTGCTGCTCCTCCCGGGTCACCCGGTAGGAGGGGCACATGGCGCCTCCAGCGAGTTTCCGGCAGGTGCCGTTGTTGTTGCACATCTCGACGGCTGAGCCGAAGCCGCCCCAGTCCGACCAGTCGAGGGCCGGGCTCACGGGCTCCGTCACCGCGTAATCCGGCTTGAACCGGAACAGCGACTGGTCATCCATCGCGAGCGGGCGCACGATCTTGCCGGGGTTCAGCCGGTTGTCGGGATCGAACGCATCCTTCACCGTCTCGAAGGCGCGGGTGAGGACCGAGCCAAACAAGGGTTCGATGTATTCCGAGCGCGAGATGCCGTCGCCGTGCTCGCCGGAATACGAACCCTTGTAGCGGCGCACCAGGGCGGAGGTCTCCTCCGCGATGGCCCGCATCCGCCGGACGTCGCCCGCCTCCTTCATGTCGAGGATCGGGCGGACGTGCAGGCAGCCGACCGAGGCGTGCGCATACCATGTGCCACGGGTTCCGTGCTTGGTGAACACCGCGGTCACCGCATCCGTGTAGTCGGCGAGGTTCTCCAGCGGGACTGCGCAATCCTCGATGAACGAGACCGGCTTCGCGTCGCCCTTCATCGACATCATGATGTTGAGGCAGGCTTCGCGCACCTCCCAGACCGCTCTCTGCCGGGGCGGCTCCACCACCTCGACGACGGCGTCGGGAAAACCGTGGTCGGCCATGCAGGTCTCGAGGCGCTTCAGGGCGCGCCGCAGGGCAGTCAGGTCGTCGCCGGCGAATTCGGTGAGCAGCAGGCAGTTCGGCTGGCCGCGGGTGATGTCGGCGAGGGTCGTGCGGAACAGTGGGATGTCGGCGCCGAGAACGAGGACGTTGTTGTCCACCAGCTCGACCGCCACCGGGTCCAGGGCGACGATGTGCTGCGTCGTCTCCATGGCGACCCGGAAGGAGGGGAAGTGGCACACGCCCATCACCCGGTGCTGGGGCAGACGCGACAGCTTCAGGGTGACCGCGGTGGTGGCGGCCAGCGTCCCCTCCGACCCGACGAGGAGATGCGCGAGGTTCGGCTGCGCTTCGATCAGCGCATCGAGATTGTAGCCGCCCACCCGGCGCTGCACCTTCGGATAGCGGGCCGCGATCTCCTCGCGATGGCCGTGGGCGAGGTCGAGCATGCGCCCGGCCAGCGCCTCGGCCCGGACCGAACCGCTCACGCCCGAGCGGGCGTTTCCGGTCAAGCCGAAGCCGAAGGCTTCGCCGTCGTGGAACAGCGCCTCCATCGCCAGCACGTTGTCGCTCATCTTGCCGTAGCGCAGGGAGCGGGCGCCGCAGGAATTGTTGCCCGCCATGCCGCCGATCGTGCAGCGGGTGGCGGTCGAGGGTTCCACGGGGAAAAACCAGCCGTCGGCCTTCACGCGGGCGTTCAGCCGCTCGAGCACCATCCCCGGCTCGACCGTGATGGTCCCGCCGTCAGGATCATAGGCGAGCACGCCGTTGAAATGGCGCGCGCAGTCCACGACGAGCCCCGCGCCGATCGGCTGACCGTTCTGGGACGTGCCGCCGCCGCGCATGACCACCGGCGCGCCGTGCTCGGCCGCGATCCGCAGGGTCGCGGCGATGTCGGCGGCGGAGCGCGGCAGCACGATTCCGGCCGGCATGATCTGATAGATCGACGCATCGGTGCTGTATCGCCCGCGCGTGAAGGCGTCGAACCGTGCCTCGCCCTGGAGTTGTTCCGCCAGCCTGCGCGCCAATCCGGAATCCAGGCGCGCCGCCGCGCGCGGCGCTGGGGCTTGTGCCCTCGCTTCGGTCAAGGTCGCTTCCTCCCCGGATGGTCCGCACCCACCCGGAAAGAAATGTATTCAAAATTCATAGCCGAGCAAACCCGTCGTAATCTCACGACGGGGCCACGGTGCCGAACCGGTATCGGCGGGTGCGCCGCGGATCGGGGACGGCCGCGCCCCGCCGCAGGTGCGGGCCGCCTCAGTGGTTGTCCCGTGGGACCCCGGAGGCCTGCGCGACCTTCTGGAACTTCACTGCACCCTTGAGCACCATGCCCTGGTCGAGCTGATCGACCTGGTCGCGGTAGATTTCTTGCCAGGGCGTCTGGGACGCCGGGTAGGGGAAGCCGCCCCGCGCCTGCAGGTCCACCCGCCGGCGCTCCAGCTCCTCCGGCGGGAGCAGTATGTCGGCGCTCCGGAGGTTGAGATCCACGCGGATGCGGTCACCGGTCTGCAGCAGTGCCAACCCGCCGCCCGCCGCGGCCTCGGGCGAGGCGTTGAGGATGGCCGGCGTACCGGACGTGCCGGATTGCCGGCCATCGCCGATGCAGGGCAGGGATGTCACGCCGCGCCGGATCAGGCCGCCGGGCGGCTGCATGTTCACCACCTCGGCAGCGCCGGGATAGCCGATCGGACCGGCACCGCGCATGATCAGGATGGTGGTCTCGTCGATGTCGAGGGCCGGGTCGTCGATCCGGGTGTGGTAATCCTCCGGCCCGTCGAACACGACCACGCGGCCCTCGAAGGCCATCGGATCGGCCGGGTTGCGCAGGTAGCGGGCGGCGAATTCCTCGGAGATCACGCAGGTTTTCATGATCGCCGAATCGAAGAGGCTGCCCTTCAGGTTGAGGAAGCCGGCGCGTTCCATCAGCGGCTCGGCGTAGGCGCGGATCACGTCGCGGTTCCAGCTGTGTCGGCCCCGGTAATTCTCGCCCACGGAGCGGCCGTTGCAGGTCAGCGCGCCCTCGTGGACCTTGCCCGCCTCGATCAGCTCGGCGAACACCGCCGGCAGGCCGCCGGCCCTGAAATACTCCTCGCCGAGCCACCGGCCGGCGGGCTGCATATCCACCAGGAGCGGGATCTCGAACCCTATCCGCTCCCAGTCGTCGCAGCTCAGCGGCACGCCGATATGCTTGGCGATGGCGTTGATGTGGATCGGCGCGTTGGTCGAGCCGCCGATCGCGGCGTTGGCCACGATGGCGTTCTCGAACGCTTCCCGAGTGAGGATGTCGGAGGGCTTGAGGTCCTCCCAGACCATCTCGACGATTCGCTGGCCGGTGGCGTAGGCGGCCTGTCCACGCTCGCGATAGGGCGCCGGGATCGCCGCGGAGCCGGGCAGGGCGAGGCCGAGCGCTTCAGCCAGAGCATTCATGGTCGATGCCGTGCCCATCGTGTTGCAATGGCCCGTGGACGGTGCCGACGATCCGACGATGTCCATGAACTGCTGGAAGTCGATGTCCCCGACCGCGTGGCGCTCGCGGGCCTTCCAGACGATCGTGCCGGAGCCGGTCAGCTCCTTCTGGAAATAGCCGTTCAGCATCGGCCCGACGTTCAGCGAGATCGCCGGGATATTCACCGTCGCGGCCGCCATCAGGCAGGCCGGCATCGTCTTGTCGCAGCCGGTGAGCAGCACGACCCCGTCCAGCGGATAGCCGTACAGCACCTCGACCAGGGAGAGGTAGGCGAGGTTACGGTCGAGGGATGCGGTCGGGCGCTTGCCCGTCTCCTGGATCGGATGACAGGGAAACTCGAAGGCGACGCCGCCGGCCGCCGTGATCCCCTCGCGTACCCGCTTGGCGAGTTCGAGGTGATGGCGGTTGCAGGGCGACAGGTCCGAGCCGGTCTGGGCGATGCCGATCAGCGGCTTGCCCGAGCGCAGTTCCTCAGGCGTCAGTCCGTAGTTCAGGTAGCGCTCCAGGTAGAGCGCGGTCATGCCCGGGTTGTGTGGATTGTCGAACCAGGCCTTCGAGCGCAGGTCGGCGGGCGTGATCCGGCGTTTGTCGCTCATGGTCGCTTCCTCACATCCTCAGGCCGGCGTCGGGAGACGGGCGGCAATGTTGCGCATCCCGTTCCCCGTCGACGGTCCGGCCTCGACGGAATCCCATCGGGAATACCTACTCTGCCGCGTCTCGGTCCGCAGCAGAAACGACGCCGGATTGATTTCAGGACAGCATCCGCGTGTCACCGTCGATCGAGATCGCCTGACCCGAGATGGTCCGGCCGCGTGGCGAACTCAGCAGCATGATCTGATCGGCCAGTTGGCCCGCGGTGACGTATTCTTTCACGGAAACGAACGAGAACGCCCGCGCCTCCATCTCGGCGAAGCTCGTGCCCTGCTGCTGGGCCTTGGATTCCAGCACCCGGCGTTGGCGGTCGCCGGCCACCAGCCCGGGCAGGATCGCGTTCACGCGGATGCCGGCGCCTCCGAGCTCGATGGCCAGGGACTTGGTGAAGCCGATCACGCCCCATTTGGCTGCGGCATACGGGCTGCGGAGGGCGAAGCCGAACTTCCCGGCGGCTGATGACAGGTTGACGATCGAGGCGTTCGCGCTCTGACGTAGATGCGGCACCGCCAGGCGCGCGCAGTTGAACTGGCTCGTCAGGCAGACGGTCAGGCACCGGTCCCACTCCTCGGGGGCGATCTCCTCGACGCGGCCGGTCGGCCCCGCGATGCCGGCATTGTTGACCAGCACGTCGAGGCCGCCGAGGAAGTCGACCGCCTGGTCCATCATCGTGGCGACCGCGTCACGGTCGGCGACATCCGTTCGGCAGCGCCCGACGACGTCCGGCAGCCCGGCGAGCGCATCCGTGTCGATGTCGCAAGCGAAGACCCGTGCACCCTCTTCCACGAAGGCGTCGACGATGGCGCGGCCGATTCCGGCGGCACCCGCCGTCACCAGGACACGCAGGCCGGTGATCCCGAGATCCATGGTCAGTCCTCTCCTTGGGCGTCCCGCAAGCCGCCGCGGGACATGATGAAGTCGGCGGCTTCCCGGATGTCGGCCGCGATGGCGGCCGCCGCCGCGATGCCGTCCCGGTTCTCGATGGCCACCAGGGCCTCGGCGTGGCGCCGGAGCGCGAACCCCTGGAACAGCCGCTCCGGATGGGCACGCAGGTCCAGGTTGATGACCGGGCCGGCCTTGAGCCACAACCGGGCGATGATCTCCTGCAGAGGCGCGAGCCCGCAGGCTCCGTAAATCGCGAAATGCAGGTCGCGGTTGAGCTGGACCGCCCGTGCGCAATCGGGCCGGGGGGCCTCGGCCTCGGCACGGAAGGCCGCCTCCGCCCGCCGGATCGCCGCGAGTTCATCGTCCGTACGGCGCTTCGCGGCCCGGGCGACGGCGATACCCTCGACCGCGATGCGCGTCTCGGCCAGCGCGCGGAAGGCCGCAGCACTCATGACCGGCACGCGGATCACCCGGTTCGGTGCCACCTCCAGCACCCCGTCCGCCGCGAGGCGGCTCACCGCATCGCGCACCGGCATCACCGAGACGCCGAGAGCCGCCGCGCTCTGGCGCAAGGACAGGCGGTCGCCCGGCGCCAGCCGCCCGGACGCCAGAAGATCCGCTAGCGCCTCGTAGACGGTGTCGGACAGGGTCCGCCGCTCGAGCTGGGGCAGTTCGGCCAGGGCCACGCTGGAATTCATGTGCCGACACTAGACGGATCCGGCACTATCGCGCTAGTGATCTGTGATCACAGTTTGGGTGAGGGCCGCGAGAGCCCACGACAACAACCCGGCTGGAGGAAACGCACGGGAGCGGAACGATGACGGACCGGTTCGGGGATTCCCTTTCTCGCCGCAGCCTTCTGAGGGCCGGTGGCGCGGCGCTGCTCGCGCCGGCGCTCGCGAGCCCGGCTCTGTCGCAGGGCCAGTCGGACGTGATCCGGATCGGGCACCTGACGCCGCGCACCGGCTTCCTGGGACCGCTGGGCGAGTTCGCCGTGCAGGCGGCTCAACTGGCGGTCGAAGAGATCAACGCTGCCGGGGGCATCGCCGGCCGGAAGGTCGAGCTGCTCTCGGAGGACAGCGTCAATCCGCAGACCGCCTCGGCCAAGGCCGAGCGCATGGTCCAGCGCGACCGCGTCGCCTGCCTCGTCGGCGAGATCAACTCCGCATCGGCGCTGGCGATCAGCCAGGTGGCGCAGCGCGAGAAGATCCTGTTCATCAACACCGGCGCCAATTCGGACGCGCTGCGCGGCTCCGACTGCAAACGCTTCATGTTCCACGTCGAATCGCAGAACACCATGATGGTGCGGGCCTGCGGCCGCGCCCTGCTGGAACGCGGCCTGATCAAGGGCCGCAAGGTCTATGCGCTTACAGCCGACTACGCGTTCGGGCATGACCTGCTGAAGCAGGCGAAGAAGTATTTCGCGGCCAACGACGCGACCCTGGTGGGCGAGGACCTGATCCCCACCGAACTCACCGACTTCTCGCCCTTCCTGCTTAAGCTCCGGCAGGCCAAGCCGGATCTCGTGATCTGCAACCTCGCGGGCGCACAAATCACCAACTTCTTGAAGCAGTACAGCGAATTCGGCCTGCCGTTCCCGGTCGCGGGCTTCGGCTTCGACACGGCTCTGGCCTGGGGTGCGGGGCCGGGCAACTTCCTCGGCACGTGGCCGGTGATCTGGCACCACCAGATCGATTCGCCCTCGGCGAAGAAATTCGTGGCGGCCTTCAAGGCCAAGTACAAGAAGCCGCCGGAAAACCAGGGCTGGGGCGACTACACGGCCCTGAAGATCGTAGCCCAATCGATGAACGAGCTGAAGGCGACGGACTCGCTCAAGATCGTGGAGCACCTGGAATCGGGTGCGAAATTCGACATCGCCAAGGTACGGGAAGGCTATTTCCGCCCCTGGGACCATGAGCTGATGCAGGAGATGTTCGCCATCACCGCCCTGCCGGCCGATCAGGTCAAGAACCCCTACGACATCTTCAGCTCGACCGGGCCGCTGCCCGGTCCCGGCGAGAGCCTGGAGATCCTCGCCACAACCCGCGACGAGAACGCCTGCACCTTCCCGGCGTGAGGCGGCGATGCAGCTCGTCTTCATCCTGGAGCAGGTCCTCAACGGCCTGCTGATCGGCGTGCAGTACCTGCTGATCGCGCTGGGCCTGTCGCTGATCTTCAGCCTCGGCGGGATCGTCAATCTCGCCCATGGCGCCTTCTACGCCATCGGCGCCTACCTCACCGTCCTGCTGACGCCCACGATCGGCTTCGGCGGCGCGCTCGTGGCCTCGCCGCTCGCGGTCGGGGTACTTGGGTTGGCGATCGAGCGTTTCCTGCTGCGGCGCTTCTATCGCGGCGATCCGACCCTCGGCCTGCTCCTCACCTTCGGGCTGGCCATGGTGGCCGAGCAGGCCCTGCGCATGGCCTTCGGGGCGGCGCCGGTCCCGTTCGGGATCCCGACGTGGCTGCGCGGGCAGGTCTTCATCGGCGACCTGATCTATTCGCGCTACCGGCTCTCGATTCTCGTGGTGGCTGTGGCATGCGTGGCCGGCCTGTGGCTGCTTCTGACCCGCACCAGCTTCGGGCGCGTGGTCCGGGCCGGCGTGCAGAACCCCGACATGGTCGCGGCCCTCGGTATCTCGCTCCGGCCCTACATGACGGCCGTGGTCACCATCGCGGTGGGGCTTGCGGCCCTCGCCGGGACCATGATGGCCCCGGTCACCGGCGTGCAACCCGCCATGGGGGCCGAGATCCTGACCTTCGCCTTCGTCGTGGTGGTGATCGGCGGCCTCGGCTCGTTCTGGGGCGTGGTCCTGGCGGCCCTGATCGTCGGCGTGGTCCGGGGCTTGACCGCCTACGCCTATCCGCCGGCCACCGAGGCCGCCGTCTACGCCCTCATGGTGCTCGTCCTGCTGCTGCGCCCGCGCGGCCTGTTCGGCGAGCATATCGCCCGGTTCGAGTGAGCGGAGAGCGTCCCATGTCCGGAGCCGCCGAGCCGCTGCCGCTGGCGTTGCCCCAGCGCGGCCTGATCCTGCGCGAGAGCCGCCAGCTCTGGGCGGCGCTCGCCGCCCTGATCGTCCTGCCCTTCGCCCTCGACGCGATCGGCCTGACCCTGATCACCGCCACCGACGTGGTGATCTTCGCTCTGGCCGTGCTCGGCCTCAACATCCTGGTCGGCTGGACTGGGCTCACCTCCTTCGGTCACGGAGCGTGGTTCGGCATCGGCGCTTACGCGGTGGCGATCCTTCAGACCCGGCTCTTTCCCGGCGACATGGCGCTGCCGCTCCTCGGCGCCCTGGCGATCACCGGGCTCGCGGCCCTCGCGGCCGGCGGCCTGATCCTGCGACGGCGGGGTGTCTACTTCTCGCTGCTGACGCTCGCCTTCACGGCGATGCTCTACGCCATCGCGTTCCGCTGGACCGACCTGACGGGGGGCGAGAACGGCATCGGCAACCTGCATCGCTGGGCGATGCTTCAGGAGCCGGGCGCCTATTACGCGGCGGTCTCCGCCATCGCCTTCGTAGTCCTGGTCGGACTCTGGCGCTTCCGCCGCTCGCCGATGGGCACTGTTCTGGTGGCGATCCGCGAGAACGAGCAGCGCGCCGGGTTCCTGGGATACGCGACGAACCGGTACAAGCTCGCCGCGTTCGCCATCTCGGCGACCATCACCGGGCTCGCCGGCGCGCTCTCCGCCTACAGCCACCGCTTCACCTCCGCGGACCCGATCTCCATCGCGTTCTCGGGCGAGCTGCTGGCCATGGTGGTCATCGGCGGGATGCGCTCCTTTCTCGGACCGGCCCTCGGCGCGTTGTTCTACATCCTGTTCCGGGAGTTCCTGTCGATCTACACCGCCGACTGGCTCCTGTATTTCGGCCTGCTGTTCGTCGCGTTCATCGTGTTCTCGCCGGACGGGCTCGTCGGTATCGCGGCGCGGCTCCTGAAGCCGTTCCGCCGCGTGCCGACGGAAGGGGCTGCCATGTCGGCCCGCCGCGCCGGCGCCTCGGGCCGCGTCCCGGCGCGCTTCATCGCCGAGGGACGCGGCGCCGGGCCGGTTCTCGTCGCCGATGCCATCAAGAAGAGTTTCGGGCCGGTAGCGGCGGTGCGGGGCGTCTCCTTCGCGGTGGCGGACAAGACGCTCCACGCCCTCATCGGACCCAACGGTGCGGGCAAGACCACGGCCTTCAACCTGCTCTCCGGCCTGTTCCCCCCGAGCGCCGGCAGCATCCGACTCGACGGCCATGAGATCGCCGGCCTCGAGCCGCACGCGATCACCCGGGCCGGTCTCGGGCGCTCGTTCCAGATCACCAACCTGTTCCCAGGCCTCTCGGTGGAAGAGAACGTCCGCCTCGCCGTACAGGCACGCCATCCGGCCCACTTCAGCCCCTGGCGCGACGCGCTGGCGATCCGCGAGGTCGCCGACGACACCGCCGAGCTGCTGCGCTGGACCGGCCTCGCCGGCATCGAGCGAGCCGAGGCCGGGAGCCTGTCCTACGGCGGTCAGCGGCTCCTCGACATGGGTCTGGCGCTGGCGACGCGTCCCCGGGTGCTCCTCCTCGACGAGCCACTCGCCGGCCTCGCCGCAGCCGAGCGCGAGCGCGTCGGCGACCTGATCAAGGCGCTTTCGGCCGACATCCCGGTCCTGCTCGTGGAGCATGACATCGACCGGGTGTTCCGCCTCGCCGACCGCGTGACCGTGATGGCCGACGGCGCCGTCCTGGTCGACGGCTCGGTGGCGGACGCCCGGGACGATGCCCGGGTCCAGGCGGTCTATCTCGGCTCGGGCACGGCGGCGATCGCCGCCAGGCCGCGTGCCAGCGCGGCCGAGGCCGAGACGCTGCTGTCCATGGCGGGCGTGGACACCTTCTACGGCAAGTCGCACATCCTCAACGGCGTGACGCTGGAAGTCCGCAAGGGTGAGGTCGTGGCGCTGCTCGGACGCAACGGCGCGGGCAAGTCCACCCTGCTCAAGACCCTGATCGGCACCGCGCCGGCGGCTGCCGGCCGCATCGTGCTCGGAGGCCAGGACATCGCAGGCCTGTCGGCCGACCGGATCGCGCGGCTCGGCATCGGCTACGTGCCGCAGGGCAGGGCGCTGTTCGCGGGAATGACCGTCGCCGAGAATCTCGGTCTCGGCCGGCTGCGGCGGCTCACCGGCGCGGGCATCCACTGGGACGAGGAGAAGGTCCTCGAGTTCTTCCCGCGGCTGAAGGAGCGCTGGACCATCGACGCCGCCCGCTTGTCCGGCGGCGAGCAGCAGATGGTGGCGGTGGCCCGTGCGCTGTCGGGCGACACGCGGCTCCTCCTGCTCGATGAACCGTTCGAAGGCCTGTCGCCGGCCGTGACCGAGGAGCTGTTCGAGGCGTTCGATCGGCTGCGCCGCGAGATCGCGATCATCCTGGTGGACCATCACCTCGACCTCGCGCTGGCCCTCTCCGACCGGACCGTGGCGCTGGAGCGGGGCAGCGTGCAGTGGACGGGCGCGTCGCGCCTGCTGCGCGAGGATCAGGAGTTGAGGCGGAAGGTGCTGTGGCTATGACCGAGAGCGTCGCGATCGTCGGTGCGGGCCTGATCGGCCGGGCCTGGGCGATGATCTTCGCCCGGGCGGGTTGGGATGTGCGCCTGTTCGACGCCGCTGCCGGCGTGGCGGAAGCCGCGGTCCCCCTCTGCGCCGAAGGTCTGCGGACCCTCGCGGCGAACGGACTCTGCGCCGAACCGGAGAGCGCGGCAGACCGCATCCGCGCGGCCGGGAGCCTCGCCGCCGCCCTGGAGGGGGTCGCCTTCATCCAGGAGAACGGGCCGGAACGGCTCGACGTGAAGCAGGCGTTGTTTGCGGATCTGGACGCGCTGGCCCCGCCGGACGCCATCATCGCCTCCTCGTCCTCGGCCATTCGCTGCTCGCTGTTCACCGAGGGCCTGCCCGGTCGCGGGCGCTGCCTCATCGGCCATCCGGTGAACCCACCCCACCTGATCCCCCTGGTGGAGATCTCCGGCGCACCCTGGACGGACGCGGCGGTGCTGGAACGCGCCCGGGCCACCTACGAGCGGATCGGCCAGGTGCCGATCACCGTGCTGAAGGAGATCGAGGGCTTCATCCTCAACCGGTTGCAGGGCGCCCTGTTGGCGGAGGCATTCCGCCTCGCCTCGGAGGGCTACGTGACCCCGCAGGATCTCGACAAGACCGTATCGGACGGGCTCGGCCTGCGCTGGAGCTTCATGGGTCCGTTCGAGACCATTGAACTCAACGCGCCCGGGGGCATCGCCGATTATTGCGCCCGCTATACGGGCTTCTACAAGAATCTCGCCGCCGATCCGGCGCCGCCGAGCGTTTACGAGGCACCGGCAACCGAGGCGATCCTGACGCAGTGGCAGGCGCCCACGGACCTCCCCGCCCGCATGGACCGCCGCGACGCGCGGCTGGCGGCGTTGCGCGCCCACAAGGCTTCACAGAAGGACTGAGCATGGCCTCCCAGCGGAAAGTCATCATCACCTGCGCGGTGACGGGCGCGATCCACACCCCGAGCATGTCGCCACACCTGCCGGTGACGCCCGAGGAGATCGCCGACGCCGCGATCGGCGCCGCCGAGGCGGGCGCCGCCATCGTGCACCTGCACGCCCGCAACCCGGAGACGGGTCAGCCGGACCAGTCGCCGGAGGCGTTCGCCAAGTTCCTGCCGGTGATCAAGCAACGCTCCAACTGCGTGGTGAACCTCACCACCGGGGGTGCGCCGACCATGTCGATCGAGGAGCGGGTGCGTCCCGCCGCCACCTTCCAGCCGGAGGTCGCCTCGCTGAACCTCGGCTCGATGAATTTCGGCCTGTTCGGCATGCTCGACCGCTTCAAGGACCTGAAGCACCAGTGGGAGCGGGACTACCTCGGCAACAAGGACATCATCTTCCGCAACACGTTCGGTCAGATCGAGCACATCCTGACGACCTGCAGCCCGAACGGCACCAGGTTCGAGTTCGAGTGCTACGACACGGCGCACCTCTACAATCTCAAATACTTCTTCGACCGCGGCCTCGTGAAGGCGCCCCTGTTCATCCAGACGGTGTTCGGCCTTCAGGGCGGCATCGGTGCGCATCCCGACGACGTGATGCACATGAAGCGCACCGCCGACCGGCTCTTTGGCGATCAGTACCGCTGGTCTGTGCTGGGGGCGGGCCGCAACCAGATGAACATTGCCGCGATGGCGGCGGCGATGGGTGGCAATGTCCGCGTCGGGCTGGAGGACAGCCTCTGGGACGGACCCGGCAAGCTCGCCGAGACCAACGCCGCGCAGGTGCGCCGCGTCCGCTCGATCATCGAGGGGCTGGGCCTCGCGGTCGCGTCGCCCGACGAGGCGCGCGAGATGTTGGACCTCAAGGGCGGCGACAAGGTCGGGTTCTGACGCTGCGGCCCGCATCCCGGGATCGCGCGTCACGATCGACGCGCCCCCCGGCCCGAGCGCTCGCGAGCGACCTCCGACCTTGCGAGCGCTGCAAGGCACCTCCAGGCACCGGACGGCATGCCGCGTTGAGCCGTGGACGGAGCGTCGACGCGCCCGTCAGGGATGACCGAACGCATGATCGAGGTCAGCCTGCGCGGCCGCCTCGATCTCCAGGATCTTCAACCGGCCCTGCTCGCCTGAAACGATTCGGACCGAGCCGCGTCCGACCTTGAGCATCTTGGCGATCATGGCAACGAGCGCCGCATTGGCGGCCCCGTCCACCGGGGGCGCGGCGACGCGGGCCTTCAGGTAGGCGAGGCCGTTCCCGTCCCGCGCCCAGCCGTCGATGGCGTCGCGTCCGCCGCGCGGAGTCAGGCGGACAGCCAGCCGGATCGCCACGGCCGACCCTTCAGAAGATCTTGCCCGGGTTCAGCCGGTTGTCCGGATCGAGCGCCCGCTTGACCAGCCGCATCACGGCCATCTCCTCGGGCGAACGCGACAGCGGGAGCTTGCCGCGCTTCTCCAGTCCGATCCCGTGCTCCGCCGAGACGGAGCCGTTCAGCCCCGCGAGGGGCTCGTAGATCGCCGCGTCGATGGCGGCGTTGCCGGCGGCGTCGAGGCGGGTCGTATTCCAGTGCAGGTTGTTGTCGCCGATATGCCCGTAGACGACCGCCCGGCAGCCCGGGATCGCGGCGAGGCGGTCGAGGGCGCCGCGGACATACCCGTCCATCCGCGAGAGCGGAACGCTCACGTCGAAGGCGCGTTCGATCCCGTCGGCATTCAGATGCTCCACGCGGTCGCGGATCCGCCACATCCCGCGGCGCTGCTCCTCCGACGAGGCCAGGGCGGCGTCGAGGATCGTGCCCTCGGCCATCAGGCCTTCCAGCAGGCCGAGGAAGCGGTCGGACTCCTCGGTGACGCACTCGATTTCGATGATCGCGTAGAACGGGTAATCGTGCGCGAGCGGCGGCGTCGCGCGTCCGGGTGCGGTCATCAACCGGTAGAAGTCCGGCCACAACCCTTCGAAGGAGGACACGCGGCCCTGGAAGGCGCTCTGCGCCGCCCGTAGCACCCGCGCCCCGTCATCGACGCCCGGACAGGCGATCAGCGCCGTGGCGTAGCCGGCGGGCTCCGGGCGCAGCCGCAGCACAGCCCGCGTGACGATGCCGAGCGTCCCCTCCGTCCCGAGGAAGAGCTGCTTCAGGTCGAGCCCGGTGTTGTTCTTGATCAGCGGGCGCATCGACGACACCACGGTCCCGTCGGCGAGCACCGCCTCCAGGCCCAGCACCATCTCGCGCATCATGCCGTAGCGCAGGACGCGCAAGCCACCGGCATTGGTCGAGATGGCTCCACCGATCGTCGCAGACCCGCGGGCGCCGAGGTCGAGGGGAAAGAACAGGCCGGCGGCGGCGGCCACGTCCTGAACGCTCTCGATGGTGGCGCCGGTGCCCACCACCACCGTCATGCCCAGCGGGTCCACCGCCTCGATCCCGGTCATACGCTCGGTCGAGAGCGTGATCTCGTCGGGCTGGCACAGCGTGCCGTCGACCAGGCCTGTCGCCCCGCCCCGCGGTACGACGGCCACGCCCGCCGCGTGGCAGGCCGCCATCACGGCGCTCGTCTCCGCGGTGTCACGCGGCCGGACCAGGGCGAGGGCCGCGCAGGGTTCGGACGGGCGCGTCCAGTTCGCCGAACGGCCACGCAACTCGTCGCCTGTGACGAGGCCGGAGGCCCCGACGATCGCGGCGAGCCGGTCGAGGAAGGCGGCATTCGTCATCGTGGGCATCTCGGAGGGGTCAGGCATCGGGTCGGGCGGCGCTCCGCACGACGCTCTGTCATAGTACGCCGCGCGCCGCGAGGTTGCGCATCAGCGCGCGGGCGCCGAAGCTCCAGGGCTCGCAGGCGTCGCACGGGCGCATGCGGTTGACGAGGCTGCCGAGTTCCGGGCTCGCCACCACGACGCGATCGCCTTCGGCGTGGGTGAAGCCGAGGCCCGGCCCGTGCCGGTCTTGGATCGGTGCGAACATCGTGCCGAGCAGCAGGAGCGCCCCGTCCGGGTACTGGTGCGTCCGCCCCATCAGGGCGGCGACCAGCTCCTCCGGATCGCGGCTGATCTCGGCCAGCGGCGAGGTGCCCTCAAGGTGAAACCCGTCCGTCCCGGTGACCTCAAGGGTGACGGTGGTGCGCCGGACCTCGGCGAGGCCGAACGTGTCGTCGAAGAGCCGCAGGAACGGGCCGAGGGCACAGGAGGCGTTGTTGTCCTTGGCCTTGCCGAGGAGCAGGGCCGAGCGTCCCTCGAAGTCCCGCAGGTTGACGTCGTTCGCGAGCATCGCGCCGACGATGCGCTGGTCGGAAGCGACGGCGAGCGCCACCTCGGGTTCCGGATTGTTCCAGCGCGATTCCGGGTGCAGGCCCGCATCGGCACCGCAACCCACCGCCGAGAGCGGCTGCGCCTTGGTGAAGATCTCAGCGTCGGGGCCGATGCCGACCTCGAGATACTGGCTCCAGGCGCCCTGGGCCACCAGAACCTCCTTGAGCGCCATCGCCTCGGACGAGCCGGGCCTGAGACGACGCAGGTCGTGTCCGACGAGGCGCTCGACTTCGGCGCGGATCGCCGCCGCGGCGGCTAGATCGCCCCGGGCGCGCTCCTCGATCACGCGCTCCAGCATGGAGGTCGCGAAGGTCACCCCGGCCGCCTTCAAGGCCTGCAGGTCGACCGGCGCGAGCAGCCACGGCCGGCTCGAATCGCGGTTGTCGGGTGGCGTGTTGGCCAGGATCGCGTCGAGGCTGCCGAGGTCTTCGCCCGACGCGGCGCGGAGGGCGGCGGCAGGATCGTGCATCTCGCACAGGTCGCTGACGGTCGGCACGCTGCGCGTGATGTCGATGGCCCGTGCCGTGCCCGATTCGTCGGCGCGGATAGCGACGACGCTCGGACCCAACACATCCGGGCGCCAGACCCGTCCGACCAGGGCGCCGCGGCACCCATCGGCAGGCAAGATCTCGCGTGCGGTGAGGGCGGATAAGGACTTCATGCTCGCTTCCCCGAAGAACCCGGCCGCATTGCTCGCCTCTGGGTTGCCCGGTACCGCGAACGTTGTCGCCTCGATCGCGGGCAGCGGCCGTGCCCGACCCATCCGGAACGCGGTACCGACCCGCAGGCCGGAGCGGCGCCCGCTTTAGCATCTCGGGCGGCCCGCGGTCCGCCGACGTGTTTCAGGGCGGCGGGCTCGTCACCGGTGCTCTCGGCAGCACCTGACAGAACGAAGACATTCTGCAGGATCGTGCAGCTTCGCGCTTGCTTTCACGAGGCCGCTCCTTTGTACTGCTGCCCTAGAGCCGCCGACAGAGTGGCCTTGATCGGGAGGAAGCATGGCCTCGGTGGGAATCCGCGAGGTTCGCAAGGCTTTCGGATCGACGAACGTCCTGCACGGTGTGTCGGTCGACATCCCGGATGGGGAATTCGTGATCCTCGTGGGCCCCTCGGGTTGCGGGAAATCGACCCTACTGCGGATGATCGCCGGGCTGGAGAACATTTCCGGCGGGGAGATCCGTATCGGCGAGCGCGTGGTGAACGATGTTCCGCCGAAGGAGCGGGACATCGCCATGGTGTTCCAGAACTACGCGCTCTACCCGCATCTTACCGTCCGCGAAAACATGGCCTTTTCCATGCGGATCCGGAAGGCGCCGACCTCGGAGGTCGACCTGCGGGTCAACAAGGCGGCGCAGATCTTGGGACTCACCCATCTCCTCGACCGCTACCCGCGCCAGCTCTCGGGCGGACAGCGCCAGCGCGTCGCCATGGGCCGGGCGATCGTGCGCGATCCGCAGGTCTTCCTGTTCGACGAACCGCTCTCGAATCTCGATGCCAAGCTGCGTGTCGCCATGCGCACCGAGATCAAGGAACTGCACCAGAGGCTGAAGACCACGACCATCTACGTTACCCACGACCAGATCGAGGCCATGACCATGGCTGACCGGATCGTGGTGATGCACGACGGAATCGTCGAGCAGATCGGGCCGCCCCTCGAACTGTACGACCGGCCCGACAACCTGTTCGTCGCGGGCTTCATCGGCTCGCCGGCCATGAACTTCGTGCCCGGCAAGGTCCGCGCGAATGGTCGCCTCACCTTCGTGACCGAGACCGGACTGACGTTCCCGCTCACCGGCGCGCCGGGCGGCGTCGAAGGTAGGCCGCTCATCCTGGGCGTCCGCCCCGAGCACTTCGACCTCGCGCCGGACGGGATCGCCGCCGAGGTGGTGGTCGTGGAGCCGACCGGGTCCGAGACCATGCTGGCCGTTCGGGCCGTCGGTCAGGATCTCACCTGCGTGCTGCGTGAACGCGTGCAGGAGCGCCCTGGGGAAACCGTCTACCTGCGGCCGAACCGCGTGCACTTCTTCGACGCC
Source organism: Methylobacterium sp. P3_A11 (assembly GCF_056403155.1). Lineage (NCBI taxonomy): Bacteria > Pseudomonadati > Pseudomonadota > Alphaproteobacteria > Hyphomicrobiales > Methylobacteriaceae > Methylobacterium > Methylobacterium sp. P3_A11. The sequence continues at coordinate 7,342 of NZ_JBFUGA010000001.1, read as the reverse complement.
GAAACCGGCCGTCGCCTGCCAAGCTGACCTGCGCCGGGGGGATGCAGGTGGCGGGGCGCACTGCGCCCCCGAATTCAGGATCACCGAGGGAGTAAACTACGATGTCCGTTCTCGATCGCCGTTCCCTCCTTGCCGGAGCGGCCGCGACCGGCCTCGCTGCCGGCGGCGACCTGTTCGGCTTCGCTCGGGCCTGGGCGCAGAACAGCGCCTGGAAGCCCGAGCCCGGCGCCAGCCTGTCGCTGCTGCGCTGGAAGCGCTTCGTCCCCAGCGAGGACGAGGCCTTCATGAAGATGGTGGACGCCTTCACCCAGGCGACCGGGGTCAAGGTGACGGTGAGCAACGAGTCGTTCGACGACATCCAGCCCAAGGCGTCGGTGGCCGCCAATACGGGTCAGGGACCCGACATGGTCTGGGGCCTGTTCTCATTCCCCGCGCTGTTCCCCGACAAGTGCCTGCCGTTGGAGGATGTGGCGGATTCGCTCGCCAAGAAATACGGCCCGTGGTTCCCGTCCGCGGAAGCCTACGGCAAGGTCAAGGGCAAGTGGATCGCGATCCCCGTCGCCTTCAACGGCGGCTATCCGAACTACCGCATCTCGGCGATGAAGAAGGCCGGCTTCGACAAGTTTCCCACCGACACGGCGGGCTTCCTCGAACTGTGCCGCGGCCTGAAGAAGAACAACACCCCGGCGGGCTTCGCCCTCGGCCATGCCACAGGTGACGGCAACACGTGGTGCCACTGGGCGCTCTGGTCCCATGGCGGCAACCTCGTGGACGCCAACGAGAAGATCGTCATCAACTCGCCCGAAACCGCCAAGGCCCTCGAATACGTCAAATCCCTGTACGAGACCTTCGTGCCGGGCACCGTGTCGTGGAACGACTCGTCGAACAACAAGGCCTTCCTGGCGGGCGATCTCTACCTCACCAACAACGGCATCTCGATCTATGCCGCCGCCAAGAAGGACAACCCCAAGCTCGCCGAGGACATGGACCACGCGGTCTGGCCGATCGGACCGGCCGGCAAGCCCACCGAGTTCCAGCTCGCCTTCCCGATCCTGGCCTTCAAGTACTCGAAGGCGCCCAATGCCTGTAAGGCCTTCATCGCCTTCATGATGGAGGCGGCGAACTACAATCCCTGGCTGGAGGCCGCCCAGGGCTACCTCTGCGAGCCGCTGTCGAACTACCCCAAGAACCCGATCTGGACGAGCGACCCGAAGAACGCGGTCTTCGCCGAGGCGGGGCGGCGCTCCCTGGCGGCCGGCGGACTCGCACCGGTGAGCGAGCGCATTGCCGCGGTGCTGGCGGATTTCGTGGTTGTCGACATGTTCGCGAGCCACTGCACCGGGCGCGAGGACGTGAAGGGCGCCATCAAGAATGCCGAGCGCGCCGCCACGCGCATCTTCAGGAACACCTGAGCCGGGAGCGGAACCGAGACCATGGCGCACACCGCCCTGACACAGCCGGCCCCGGTCGCGGTCCCGACCCGCTCGGCCTGGGCACGCCTGCGGGCGAGCCGGGGCTGGGCGGCCTTCTGGTTCATGCTGCCCACCGCGCTGATCCTCGGCCTGTTCCTGGCCTACCCGCTGCTGAAGGGCATCTGGCTGTCCTTCACCAATGCGCGGATCGGCCGGGAGGGGGTGTTCATCGGCCTCGAGAACTACGCGTGGCTCTGGGACGACGACGTGTTCTGGCTCTCGGTGTTCAACACCTGCCTCTACACGGCGGTGGCATCGGTGGTGAAGTTCGGCGTCGGCCTCTACCTCGCCCTGCTGCTCAACAAGAATATGCCGTTCAAGTCGATCATCCGGTCGATCGTGCTGATCCCGTTCGTCGTGCCGACGGTGCTGTCGGCGATCGCGTTCTGGTGGATTTTCGACAGCCAGTTCTCGATCATCTCGTGGTCGCTGCGCCATCTCGGGGTCATCGACGGCAACATCGACTTCCTGGGAGACCCGAATCTCGCCCGTGCCTGCGTGATCTTCGCCAATATCTGGCGCGGCGTGCCGTTCATCGCGATCACGCTGCTCGCCGGCCTCCAGACGGTTTCGCCCTCGCTCTACGAAGCCGCGACGCTCGACGGCGCCTCCAACTGGCAGATCTTCTCGCGGATCACCCTGCCGCTGCTGACGCCGATCATCGCGGTGGTGATGACCTTCTCGGTGCTGTTCACGTTCACCGACTTCCAGCTGATCTGGGCCATGACCCGGGGCGGGCCGGTGAACGCCACCCACCTGATGGCGACCCTGTCCTACCAGCGGGGCATCCTCTCCGGGACGCTGGGCGAGGGGGCGGCCATCGCCACCGCCATGGTGCCGTTCCTGCTCGTCGCCATCGGCATCTCGTGGTTCGGCCTGCAGCGCCGGGCCTGGCAGGCCGGGGAGTCCGACCGATGAGCGCGCCCGCACCGCCGGCCCATGCCGACCCGCACCTCGCTCCGGTGATGGAGGCGCGGCCGGCCGGGCTCACCGACAATTCCGAGGGCATGGCCTATCTCGAACGCCTGCCCCGGCGCCTCGTGACCACCTACCTGCCGCTCCTGGTCATTCTCGCGGTGCTGCTGTTCCCGTTCTACTGGATGGCACTGACAGCCATCAAACCGGACGAGCAATTGATCGACATGGAGCGGTTCAACCCGTTCTGGGTCGTGGATCCGACGTTCAAGCACATCCACAAGCTGCTGTTCGAGACGCAGTATCCCCGCTGGCTCTGGAACACGATGTACGTGTCGGTCGCCGCCACGATGCTGTCGCTGTTCGCCAGCGTGCTGGCTGCCTATGCCTGCGTGCGCGTCCGCTATCGGGGCGCGGGCTGGGTCGGGGCGGCGATCTTCCTCGCCTACCTCGTACCGCCCTCGATCCTGTTCATTCCGCTGGCCACGATCATCCAGGCCTACGGCCTGTTCGATTCGCCGATCGCCCTGATCCTCGCCTACCCGACGATCCTGATTCCGTTCTCCACCTGGCTGCTCATGGGGTATTTCAAGACCATTCCCTACGAGCTGGAAGAATGCGCCCTGATGGACGGCGCCAGTCGGTGGCAGATCCTCACCAAGATCGTTCTGCCGCTTGCTTTCCCCGGCCTGATCTCGGCCGGGATTTTCTCCCTGACGCTGTGCTGGAACGAATTCATCTACGCGCTGACGTTCCTGTCCTCGACCCAGAACAAGACGGTCCCGATCGCCGTGGTCAGCGAGTTCGTGGACGGCGACGTCTACAAGTGGGGCTCGCTGATGGCCGGCGCGCTCCTCGGCTCGCTGCCGCTGGTGATCCTCTACTCGTTCTTCGTCGAGTACTACGTCTCGGCACTTACCGGCGCAGTGAAGGAGTAAGGGGACGGTTCAGACCTTCGTCATCGCGCGCGCAGCGAAGCGAGCCAGGGCGGCGGGACGTCGGCCGACGTGGCGCTGACTGGATTGCTTCGCTGCGCTCGCAAGGACGGACACCGTTGCCAGCAGGGCTCGATGACGCGGAGAATGCGCGCGGATCCGCCAGCGCAGAATCGCGGACCGGCCCCATTGAAGGTCACGCCATGGCCCATTTCATCGACGCCTGATCCACCCTGGTCAACGACGCCCTCGACGGGCTGCTCGCGGCCAGCGGCGGACGCCTCGCGCGGCTCGAGGGCGATCCCGGCATCCGCGTAGTCCTGCGTGCGGCGCCGGATCCCGACAAGGTTGTGGTGATCTCGGGCGGCGGCTCCGGCCACGAACCGGCCCATGCGGGCTTCGTCGGACCGGGGCTCCTGAGTGCCGCAATCTGCGGCGACGTCTTCGCCTCGCCGAGCGTCGACGCCGTGCTGGCCGGGATCCTCGCGGTGACCGGGCCGGCCGGGTGCCTGCTCATCATCAAGAACTACGCGGGCGACCGTCTGAATTTCGGCCTGGCGGCGGAACGCGCCCGGGCGCTGGGCCACAGGATCGAGACCGTCATCGTCTCCGACGACATCGCTCTGCCGGCGGCCAAGCAACCCCGCGGCGTCGCCGGCACGCTGTTCGTGCACAAGATCGCGGGCCACGCCGCCGAAGCCGGGGCGCCGCTGGAGACCGTCGCCGGCCTGGCGCGGCGGGCCGCGGCCGCCGCGAAATCCCTGGGTCTCGCGGTCTCGACCTGCACGATCCCGGGCTCGCCGCGCAGCGAGCGCCTGGCCGAAGGGCAGGCCGAACTCGGCCTCGGCATACACGGCGAACCGGGCGTGGAGCGTATCACCCTGCCGAGGGCGAGCGACCTCGCCCGCATGATGGCCGAGCGGCTCTCCGAGTCGGTCGCCGGCGCCGATCGGCTGGCGCTCCTCGTGAACAACCTCGGCTCGGCCACCGCGCTTGAGATGCAGGTGCTGACGCGGGCGGTCCTCGCCACCGATCTCGGCAAGCGCGTATCCCTGCTGCTCGGTCCCGCGCCGCTGATGACGGCGCTCGACATGCACGGCGTCTCGCTGTCGGTCCTGCCACTCGACGAGGCCCGCGAAGCGGCGCTCGCGGCGCCCGTGCCGGTGCCGGCCTGGCCCGGCGCCGTTCGGATCGCGCCGCCGGTCCTGAGGCCCATGCCGGAGGGGTTGGCGGGTGAAACCTTCACGCCTTCGCACGATGCCGTCACGGCGAGCCGGATCGCCGCCGTAGCCAAGGCCCTGATCGCCGCCGAAGGCCCGCTCAACGCCCTCGATGCGGAGGTCGGCGACGGCGATGCCGGTACGACCTTCGCGGGCGCCGCGCGCGCGGTCCTGGCGGATCTCGACCGTCTGCCGCAGGCGGAGCCGGCGGCCCTGTGCCGGGCGTTGGCCGAGCGGATCGGGCGAGCCGTGGGCGGGTCGAGCGGCGTGCTCGGCTCGATCTTCTTCGCCGCCACGGCCTCCGCCCTGGCAGAGGGCGCAGCCTAGCCGGAGGCCCTCGGCCGGGGCGTGGCGCGGGTACAGGGCTATGGCGGCGCCGCCGCCGGGGACCGGACCCTCCTAGACGCGCTGATCCCCGCCGTCGAGGCTCTGAAGACTGGCGATCTACGCGCCGCCTCCGCGGCCGCCCGAGCCGGTGCCGACGCTACGGCCCGGATGGAGCGGGCGGGTGCCGGCCGGTCCAGCTATTTGGCGACGGCGGATCTCGCGGGGGTCCAGGATCCGGGAGCCGCCGGCGTCGCCGAGGCCTTCGCGGCGCTGGCGGATGCGTGAGGGACTAGCCCGTTCGCCCTGAGGTTGCCGCGGCACGCGCACCTGCGGTTGACGCTATGCCGGCTCGCGCCTAACCGGCGCGGGCGGCTCGAGACGTCCCCCCGGGGCCCCCGCGCCACCGACTGCCGGGATGCGCTGGGACCATCGCCATGCGGAACTGCCTGATCCTCGACGATTACCAGAACGCGGCCCTGAGGCTCGCCGATTGGGGACGCCTCGCCGACCGGGTGACCGTATCCGCCATCTCCGAGCATATCCCGGATCCGGATGCTCTCGTGGCGCGGATCGCGCAGGCCGAGATCCTCGTGATCATGCGGGAGCGCACGCCGTTCCCGGGCGATCTGCTGCAGCGGCTGCCCCGGCTGGAACTCCTCGTCACCAGCGGCATGCGCAATCTCGCCATCGACGTCGCGGCGGCCCGCGCGCGCGACGTCGTGGTCTGCGGAACGGATTCGAGCCCGACCCCGCCCACCGAATTGACCTGGGCTCTGATCCTCGGCCTGGCCCGCCACCTCGCGCCGGAAAGCCGAACCCTGCGCGCGGGCGGGCCCTGGCAGAGCACCATCGGTACCGATCTCGCCGGCGCGACGCTGGGCGTCCTGGGTCTCGGCAAGATCGGGGCACGGGTCGCCGCCATCGGGCGCGCCTTCGGCATGCGGGTGATCGCGTGGAGCCCGAATCTCGATGACGGGCGGGCCGCAGCGGCCGGCGTGGAGCGGGCGGCCTCCAAGGAAGCGCTGCTGGAAGCGAGCGATGTGGTCACGATCCATCTCGTCCTGGGCGACCGGACGCGGGGCCTTCTCGGCGAGGCCGAACTGCGACGCATGCGTCCGGATGCGCTATTGGTGAACACCTCCCGGGCGCCGATCGTCGACCGGACGGCTCTGGTGCGGGCGCTGGAGGAAGGATGGATCGCCGGCGCCGGCCTCGACGTGTTCGAGACCGAGCCGCTGCCCGCCGACAGCCCGTTTCGCCGGCTGCCGAACGTCCTGGCGTTGCCGCATCTCGGCTACGTGTCGCGCAACAACTACCGGACGTTCTTCACCCAGGCGGTGGAGGACATCGAGGCGTGGCTCGCAGGATCTCCGATCCGGACGCTGGGCTGACGCTAGGCGGCGCGCGGGTCCAGGGCATCGGCGAGGCCATCGCCCAGCAGGTTGAGCGCCACCAGGGTGGCGATCAGGAAGGTCGCCGGAGCGGCCAGCAGGTGGGGGGCCGCTTCGATGGAACGGGCGCCCTCGGCGATCAGCACGCCCCAGCTCGTCTGAGGCTCCTGCACGCCGAGCCCGAGGAACGACAGGAAGCTCTCCAGCAGGATGACCTGCGGCACGAGGAGCGTCGCCGTCACGGCCACCGGACCGAGGGTGTTGGGTACGATGTGCCGGAGGATGATGCGGGGTGTCCCGAGACCGAGGGCGTGTGCGGCGCGGACGAAGTCCCGCTCGCGCAGCGACAGGGTCACGGCGCGCACCACTCGGGCCATGTCGAGCCATTCCACGGCGGCGATCGCCGCCAGCATCAGCAGCAGGCTCGGTCGGAAGAACACCAGCAGCAGGATGACGAAGAACACGAAGGGGAGGGCGTAGAGCACGTCGACGCAACGCATCATCACGGCATCGAGCGCCCCGCCCACGAAACCTGCCGTGGCGCCGTAGGCGACGCCGATGAGCAGGGCCACGAGGCTCGCGGCGAGGCCGATCGCCAGTGAGATCCGGCCGGCAACGAGGCAACGGGTCAGGAGATCGCGGCCCTGCACGTCCGTGCCGAGGAGGAAGTGCAGTCGCTGGATCGGCACCGCAACCACGAGGCTGCGGCCGCCATCCCCCGTGTCCACGACCGTGGGTGTTCCGAACAGGGCCGAGCGCGGCAGGTAGACCAGACTGCGTCGATCGACACCCGCATCGGAACGGAGCGTCAGCCGCAGCATGTCGCCGTCGCGGGCGACTACGTCGAGCTTCGCCCGCATCCGGAAGGCGAGACGCTCGAGGGCCGGGCCGAGATGCGCGGCATCCGGCTGCGCCGCGCCCCCCGCGGGGAGCTGACGGAGGTCGGGATAGGCGCGTTCGGCATCATGGCCCGTGAATCCAGGCCCGATGAGGCAGGCGAGGGCGACCGCGGTGAGCACGGCGAGCGCGGCCAGGGCGGTGCCGTTGCGGGCGAGGCGGACGAGCACGCGCCGCGCCGGTGC